>JAYTWO010000331.1:0-3070 GCA_043743415.1 Planctomycetota bacterium | reverse complement strand
TTTGAGGCCGATGCCCGAATTGCGGAAGTAGACGCCGTCGCCATTGACGCCCGGCTCAAACGTGCCGAACACGGCCACGTAGTTGGCCGATGCCACCTCGCAGAGATTGCTTTGAAACGCTCCCGTCGAGAGATCACGCTTCGCAGTTTGCCAGCGGTCTGGGGCGGAGTCGGACGGGCACAAAAACGTCAGCAACTTCTGTACGCGGGCGGTGCTGTTCGCGGCGTACTCAATCCCGACGTTGAAGTTGATCTGGTTGTAGAGGGATGCCTGTTCAAGTTGCGGCAACAGAAAACTGCCCCAACCCCAGCCTGGTCCTGTATCATTGCTGGCCGCATCGAAAAGCGAAACGTAACCTGGCGGAAATGTCCGATGCGCGTCGTGGTAATTGTGCAGAGCCAAGCCGATCTGCTTGAGGTGATTTCGGCATTGCATTCTGCGGGCCGCCTCACGGGCTTGCTGCACGGCGGGCAATAGCAAGCCGACGAGAATGCCGATGATGGCAATCGCGACGAGCAACTCAATCAGCGTGAATCCCCGCCGATGTGACGCAATCGATGTCTGGCTCATTCGTCCACACTCCATTTTTCCCTCGTTCCCAAGCTCCGGCTTTGGGAACGCCTATCCTCGAAGCTCTGCTTCGCCCGCGTGCCAACACGCCCTCGTCAACTCGCGATCACACCTGCATCCTACTGCCAATCAGTCACGACCTCAATCAGCCCGCGCTGCCGGGCGTAGTTCCGCGCACTCGACCACCTCCAATGCAGCGGGTCATCGACGAACCCGCGCAGCACGGGGTTGTTGTTGATGTACTCGATCTTCTGCCACATCATGTCGTCGCCCTGACTCTGCTGCGGGTGGCTCCCCTCTTGCCAGATTTGGTAGGTACTCTCCGTCTTGTGGTTCAGCTTGGTCGCGCTGAGTTGCCGCAACAGAGTCTGGGAGTGCCGGGTTTGGAGCAGGTCGACGATCTGGCGAGCGGTGTAGGATTTGAAGCTCTGCATGACCGCCGGGTGCCACTGGCGAGGGCTTTGACTTGCCAGTGTTCAGTCGTTCGACGACGAGAGGGACAGTTCTGGTTGCGTCACGCTCAAAGCACTGGCGGTCCAAAGCAACCGCCAGTGGCACCCGGCGAACAAGATGCAGAATGTGGCGTGATGGATTCGTCCTCCTTCCTTTGGCTCTCGGATCGTGACATAATCAAACCTCACAAACATCACGCGAGGTGAAACATGGTTCCCACCCTCCAGGATCTGGGGATTGACCGGCTCGACGCGGAACACCGCCTGCAACTGATCGGTGAAATCTGGGACAGCCTCTCGACTGTGACGACTCCCATTCCGGAAAGCCATCGCCAGGAACTGGACCGCAGGCTGGATGCAGCTGACGCGACCCCTGAATTGAGTCGACCTTGGGATGAGGTCCGGACTCGGCTGCGAGACGGGAAATGACCCATCGACTTCTCATCCGCCCCGAGGCGGAGCAGGACATGGTTGAGGGTCGCGACTGGTACGAAGGCCAACGGGATGGTCTGGGAGCCGAGTTCCTGAAGGCGATTGATGATGTTTTTAACCGCATCTGCGCGACACCTCAACTTGTGCCCACAGGGTATCGCTCGATCCGTCGCGTGCCTCTGACCCGCTTTCCCTATGTCGTTTATTACCGAGTACTCGTGGACCTCGTGGAGGTGGTCGCTGTGCTGCACGGGAGCCGCGATCCGAGTGGATGGCAGTCATGGGGCTGACTGACGGGGGGCCGAGAGAGGAGACATAGTAGAAGGCAATGTCATTGGCAGGCCAGTCTGATTGTATGATTCCATTCTCGTGGTTACGGTCCCATTCCAGTAGTAACAGGTCATCTTGTGCGACAACTCAACGAATGCAGTATCCGACATTCAACGCTAGAAATGGGGGGGGGCCCCTTCGGTTCTGTCCCGACTTTGGCCGTATATGCAGGTGATATCTGCCTCATGAACGCGGCGGAGTTCAGCGACTTTTCCACAGACCCTTGCCAACTGTTGATCTGTGATTGCGGAAACGTGGGATGTGCCTCTGGTGGTTACGCCTCATTCCGGCGCATCGGCGATTCAGTCGCACTGCTACCTACATTTTCGATGCTTGCTTCCGAAGACGATTTTGATCGCTATCAATTTGCACCACCTGAGTACTTGACCAACTCAGGTGGAGTCGGTGTTTTCTTTGCACCATCGGTGTATTCCATGCTAAAGACGAGAATCCCTGCATTGCCTTGCGTTCTCGATCTTCGGTCTCTGACCTCGGCAGAAGCGATCACAATACTCCAGATGCAGGCACCGCTTCAGGTGCTGGGGCGTTTTCCTGTGCGTCCAAGCATCGATCGCGATCTGGTACTCGCTGTCACAGAGGGTGATCTCGAATCCGAACTACGGCAGGTCCGTTCGTTGATCGATTCTTGTCTCGAATCCATTTTTCCGCTCCGCGTTGCAGATGCCCCAGAAGACTGGTCGTCTATCGAGTTTTATCTGGATGGCCGCTACTTTCCTACATGGAATGACTTTGCAAGACTCAACGACCGAATCGCAATCTCTTTACCGCCATTTGGAATATTGGTGCCAGAGACTTGAAACAAAAGGCTGCATGATTGAGGTGTTTTATACAATCAAGCCTCAATCACGTTTCACCCCTCCACGGCCACATCATCGCCGAAGAACAGATCCTCCTCCGGAATGTTCAGGATCAGCGGGGTGAGTGTGCGGCCGTGCGTCAGCGGCGGGACGAGGATGGCTCCGATCTGGGGGTGCTGGCGGCAATACTCAGCTGCGGGTTCGAGGCCCATCACGTAGAAGGCGGTCGAGAGGGCGTCGGCCTCGGTGGCGGTGGGGGCGGTGACGGTAACGGAGAGCATGCCCAGGGCGGGCCAGCCGGTGCGGGGGTCGAGGATGTGGCCGTAGCGCTGGCCCTGGTGGCGGAAGAACTGGACGTTCGAACCGCTGGTGGCCAGGGCTCGGTCTTTTAATAACAGCGTGGCGTAGTTGCGGTCGGGGAAGAGCGGGTTGCGGAGGCCGACCGGCCAGCCGGGGAGGCCGTTGTGC
>JAYTWO010000330.1:0-5327 GCA_043743415.1 Planctomycetota bacterium | reverse complement strand
CCGCGTCAAGGTCGACGAACCGACGCTGTCGATGACGTTTACGATCAACACCTCGCCGCTGGTCGGCAAGAGCGGCAAGTTCCTGACCAGCCGCCACCTCCGCGAACGGCTCGCTCGCGAACTCGAATCGAACGTGGCCCTCAAGGTCGAAGACACGGACCAGAAGGAGTGCTTCCGCGTCTCCGGTCGTGGACTGTTGCACCTCTCGGTGCTGATCGAGACCATGCGCCGCGAAGGGTTCGAACTCTCGGTCGGCAAGCCCGAAGTCATCCGTAAGCAGATCGACGGCGTTTGGCACGAGCCGTTCGAGATCCTCGAAGTCGATGTGCCGCCGGTTGATGTCGGCTCGGTCATCGAGATCTGCTCCACCCGCAAGGGGCAGATGACCGACATGTCCCCCGGCCAGGGCACGCACACGCACCTCGTGTTCACCATCCCCGCTCGCGGCCTGATCGGCCTCCGCACACGGTTGCTCAACGCCACCAAGGGTGAGGCCATCATGCACCACCAATTCGACAGCTACCAGCCCGCCGAAGGCGAACTTCCCCGCCGCAAGAACGGCGTCCTCGTCTCCCAGGAAACCGGCCGCACGACCGCCTTCGCTCTGTTCAAGTTGCAGGACCGGGCCGCCTTCTTCGTCGGAGCGGGCACCGATGTCTATGAAGGGATGATCGTCGGGGAAAACGCCCGCGACACCGACATGGTCGTCAACCCCGTCCGCGAAAAGAAGCTCACCAACATGCGCTCCAGCGGAGCCGACGAAATGATCCAGCTGGAACCCCCCCGCGACCTGTCGCTCGAAATGGCCCTGGAGTACATCGAGGCCGACGAGTACGTGGAGATCACCCCTGACGCGATCCGCCTGCGTAAGATCTACCTCACCGAGAACGAGCGCAAGCGCGGCAACCGCGCCCTGTTCGTCGGTGCGGGCTGAGGTTTGGTAGGAGGGGCAATCCTGGGCGCAACCGACATAAGTCGAAAATCAGCGAGTTGACCCCTCTGAAACACTGGGTTTTCTGAGGTGTTTTCGTCCGATATCGACTTTTGTCGGGCGCGTCAATCCTGCCCGTCCCCGCTGACTTCACCGGGCGACGCGGCAGGGTGGCACAGACGCCCGAAAAACAGCGATTGCCGGAAAAAGCTTGCCCTCTGTTACCTCTTGTCGTACTGCCACCCAGACACCCAAAGCGGTGTCTGGGAACAACACCAGACCACCGCGGATCACAACCGTTAGTACTCACCAGAAGCGAGCAATTGTGCTCGAAGTTCGCGACGGCGGCTGGTATTCATTTTCAAGAGTTCCGCAGTCGTCCGACCAGTCGAAGTCGTGCCTACGAGATCAGCTCCCTGAAGCTCAAAGTGTTCGTTCCATTGTTGCCGTCGAGGATGAAACAGTGGGACAACTTCCCGAGTCACGAGATCAATGGAACTCAGATTGGGGCCTTTCAGGAAATTACATCGATCACACGACAGGCACAGATTGTTTGGCGAATCATCGCCACCATGCTGCCGGGCGATGATGTGTTCGACATGGAAGGTGAGGTCCAAGGCGGACTGTGGCAACCGACAGTACTCACATCGCGAACAGGCACGATCCACAACCAATCGGCGGAGTGCAGCATCCATCACTTCACCGGGAGAGAGCTTGCCGAGCCAGTGATTTGAAGATGCCCAGCAAGTCGGCTTCCTCGATCAACGCCTCGTACTCGGATCGCTCGGCGATTTCCAACTGCCCCTCGTTGGCCTTTTCGGCCAACTCTTGAGCCCGAGCTTGCCCAGTCGAGTCGAATTCAATGGAGAGAATCCGCCGGGCCACCTCGGGCGTCAAACACTCAGCGACTGACCCGAGGATCGGTTGCGGACGCGGTGAGAGCGAGGAGGTGACCATGTGCTGAGTGTATCACAGTCGAGCCGCGGATGAGAAGGTATTACTTGCGCAGGGGGCACTAGAGAACCGTCTCTGGACGCGATTCGCTCCCATCTTACCGGCTGAACGAGTGTCGCTGCATTACACATAACCATAGAAATGGGAATTAGTTGCGGTGATTGTACAGGTTGGATTAGGGTGTGTGCTCGGCGAGTTTGCATTTCCTGATCCCGTCTGCCAAAATGCTTGGCTTCCCAATGGGATCCCAAATCGACTGAAAAGGAATGCCTCCCATGGCTTTGGATCGTGCGTTGTTGGAGCGACAGGTGGGTCTGGCGAAGACTCGGCTGGAAAAGCTCACTGAAAAGATGGACACCGAGGGCACAGCGGGCAAGGCTCAGGAAAAACTCCTGCGCAAGTGCCCGGTCTGGCGCGAGGCGCGGGCGGAGGTCCGCAAGATCACCAATCGGCTGAATCGCTGTGCCGATAAGGAAGCGCTGCAAGCCGAGGTGGTGGCTCGCCGGGCGGCCAAGGACGCTGCCGAGTAGTGGTTCTGTCGCTGCGTTCGCCAGAACGCGGGGAGCCCCCACAGGGATGGCTCGCCAGCCGAGTAGAACTGACTCAGTGAGGAACCCCGGAGAGGTGGCAGAGCGGCCGATTGTGCAACACTGGAAATGTTGTGTCCTCGAAAGGGGACCGGGGGTTCGAATCCCCCCCTCTCCGCTCAGAACATGGTGATGGAGAAGAACGCCCAGCTGTGGGCGTTTTTTTGTTGGGCCGGGGAGTCTTGGTAGCTACGCTCGCCAGAGCGTGGGCGAATTGGCTCAATCGTCCGACTTCGCCATGTCCCCCACGTTCTGGCGAACGTCGCTACCTCGGAGAAACTACGCCGGTGGACGCTTCGGAACGCCAGACTCGGACTCATCTCATGCGGCTCTTCGAGTCCCATGGAATTCATCCGCGTTCCGACCTCGGCCAGAATTTTCTGATCGATCTAAACCTGATCGAGTTCGTCGTTCGCCATGCCGAACTCGATTCCCGCGATGTGGCCCTCGAGATCGGCACCGGGACCGGCGGCATGACCACCTTCCTGGCAGCTCATGCCGGGCATGTCGTCACGGTCGAGATCGACAAGCACGTGTACGGGCTCGCGCTGGAGGCCACAGCCGGACTCGACAACGTCACGCTGCTGCACACCGATGCTCTCAAGAATAAAAACCAACTGCACCCCGAGGTACTCGACACGGTGCGACGGGAACTGGCGCGCGAGCCGGACCGACGGCTGAAGCTGACAGCCAATTTGCCGTACCATGTGGCCGCTCCGATTATTGGGAACCTGATCGCGACCGACATTCCGTGGGAGCGGATGGTCGTCACGGTGCAGTTCGAAATGGGCGAGCGGATGATGGCCGCCCCCCGCACCGGAGAGTACGGGGCGATGGCGATTTGGCTGCAGTCGCAGTGCCAGATTCGCATCCTTAAGAAGCTCGGCCCGCAGGTATTCTGGCCCCGCCCGCAGGTTGACTCCGCTGTGGTACTGGTCACTCCCGACCCGGAGCTGGCTGCGAAGATCGACCACCGGGAGTTCTTCCACGACTTCCTGCGGCGGGTGTTTACGTTGCGAAGGAAGCATCTGCGAGCCGCTCTGGCCACGGTTTATAAGGGCCATATCGAGAAGTCGCAGATCGTGGAACTCCTGCAAGGCATGGGCTTCGGCGAGAACGCCCGCGCCGAGGAGATCGACGTGGCGACTCTGGTCGAACTCTCCAACCGCCTAGTCCGCCTGATCGGGACCGCGTGCCTGAATTCGGACGCGAAGTAGAACGGAATTCATTCCGTTCCGACGTGCCCCCGCTCACGAATCTCCGGCAGTCTCCCCCGGCTCGACGTGTATCAGCACACTGGTCAGGCTCGGAATCTCAGACTTCAGAAATGACTTAACCTTCCCGGCCAGGGCATGGGCCGCGCGGATTGTTAACTCAGGATCGACATGGAGATGCATGTCGAGGTGGTAGCCGGGACCACTCTTGCGGACGAAGACCTTCTCAATCACCCAGACCCCCTCGACCGTTTTCGCGACCGTGACCACTCGGTCGACCATGTCGTGGGCCGCCGCATCGAGTAACTCGCCCCAGGCCGGTCGGCTCAGGTGCCAGGCAGTCATGAGGATCACTCCACTGGCCAGAATCGCCGCGACCTCGTCGGCAAACACGAGCGACTGGATGTGGAACCAGCGCGGACCCCAGACCGCGAGAGACACCCCCACAAATGCTGCCAGCGAGGTGATCGAATCCGATCGATGATGCCAGGCATCCGCTCGGGCCGCATCGGAGTTGAACTCGTCCGCCCCTCGCATGACGAATCGGAACAAGATTTCCTTCACCGCAATCACAGCCACCAGCACGATCAGTGTCCAAGCTGCGGGAGGCTGATGCGGGATCACAATTTCATGGAGTGCCTTCGCGGCGATGAACAGTGCCGCCGCGACGAGCAGCACTCCCACTCCCAGCGAGGCCAAAGCTTCGGCCTTGCCGTACCCATAGGGATGATCCTTGTCCGGGGGCTTGGAGGCGACTCGCAACGCCTGCCACACCAGGACCGAGCCGACAGTGTCCGCCAGCGACTCGATCGCATCCGCCACCAAAGCCGTCGATTGCCCCCATACCCCAGCTGCCAGCTTGAGCACGGCAAGCATGATGCTGGCGAAGAAGCCGACGATGGTGTTTCGTTGGAGGTCTGTGAAGGGCATGACTAACCATCCGAAGGAGTACACCGCCACCGAGTAGCCCGTCGTTTCAGCGAAATACCACCTCACCAAAAGAAAATGACCCCGCCGCCGCTACTGATATCCCAAGTGGAACTTGGGAGTTCGCGACGGGCAGGGCCGTTCTTAGCTTAACACGGTCTGGGAATCTGTCCAAGCGAAAATGGCTATCGTCAAGGCTTGAATCTGGATTGGTCGACCTCAAACTCTCTGGGGGTGAATTTCCAGTGTCGGTAAGGATGCTTCCAAATGTTGGTTGGGTCATCCCCTTGTCCTGTCGATACTCCAACATTGAAATTGGGGTAGATTTCTCGAATGCGTCTTGAGATGAAGTTGTAGAGCTTCTCCTTCGCGATCGTGCGGCTCCCTCTTCTGGTAGAACCTTCTGGGATCTGCTTATGCTTATCGTTCAAGCGAAACTGAATCGAGCCAAGTACAATATCGAGGCATTGCATCAAGTCATGATCGTGAGAACGGACTTCGGCGATCTGATTCTCGTCGACCACGATACCAGCTTCCCGAAACTCTCGAGTCTGGCTAAGACCCACGAGAAAGCCAGCAAACTCTCGGGATTTTTCGCGACCACAAGGCATCGTGTCTAAGAGGGCCGCCGGAAAGATAAGTGGTCTGGGCGAGAATGCTGAGATCGTTGAGACTCCTGACGACAGGATTGGAACTGGGATGCGTCAAGGAGGA
>JAYTWO010000329.1:0-5921 GCA_043743415.1 Planctomycetota bacterium | reverse complement strand
TTCATCAGCCCAGGGTGGCCCCGGTTGAGTGAGTGGGTGGCACAGGTTGGCTCGCTTTGGAGCCTACCTGTGTGCCTTGGCACAAGAGGTTCACTCGCGCCGGGTGCCACTGGCGGTCGCTTTGGGCCGCCAGTGATTCCGCTCCCAACTGCACGGGACTCGAACTCCCCACACGTCCAGCACTGGCGAGTCAAAGCCCTCGCCAGTGGCACACTCAGCGAAACCACCACGGGCGGAAACAAAGGTGTCAGGAACCAATATCGGGCACGCCCACACGACGCAAGCTGCGATTATTGCGAGAACGGTTCCTGACACCTTTGATTCCCCCTGATACCTTTGATTCCCCCCCAATTGAGGTACGTATAGTGGCTTGGTCCTTTCATCCACCAAGTTCAGTTGCCCCGGACGCCAGCCGAAATCACAAATTCGGAAGCAGGACTCAAACCATGCGTAACTGAAGAACTCTGCCAATCGAAGATCCAAGAACTGAGACGAGAATGTGTTGACTCATTTGTGCCATCTGGGGTCAAGTGTAATCACTTCCGCTTCGTGGCCAGCGCCGGAGCCAGCGCGATTGGTTCCTCCACGAAACGACGCATGATTGCCGACAGCTTGGCGAGGAAGCCGACCTGCATCCCGACCGCGCGCAGGATTTGGCACTGATCGGATGTGTATGCCGCGTGCAACTGCACCAAGTGAGTCCGAACCTCACCCAGAAACACCTCCACCTCGGTCGGCGAAAGATCCCGCCGTTGCAACTGCGTCTCCTGCTCCAGCCGCACCCGCACCAGTTCCGCGAGCGTCCCGCCCTGGGTCCGGTAGAGCTTCCCGTCCCGCACGGCCCGGCGGAGCCTCCCCTCGGCGTCGAAGCGGTACATCGGCTCGGCTCCGAAGTAGAACGACCAGTGCCCCAAATCGTTACAACCGATGGTCACGGCCTCTTCGATACCCGCAACCCGCAGCTCGATCCGCTCGCGCAGGTTCACAGCCTCGGCCAGTAAATCTTCGCGATCCGCTTCAATCCGAGTCCTCGTCATAGAAGTCTCCTCATTTTGCAATTGCCAGTTGACGGACTCAAGATTCTACGAATGCCGCCCCCTGTTTGATAAGCTGGTGTTGGGCTGCTTCGTGGAGTCGTGAACCGCCCTCAGACTTCCGAAGTCTCTGAAGACTCGGAAGTCTGTCTCGGCTCTCGCTGGCTGACTGCTGCTCCCCCGCTCGTGCTTCCTTCCCCTCCCCGGGATCGCATGGATGTCGCTCACTTCACTCCCTCCCTACCAACATATGTCCTCGGGCGAAATCCGCCTGCCGGATGTCGACCGGTATGATGAGGTCGACCGTAAGCACAAGCTGCTCGCGGAATACTTGGACCTCAAGCAGCTCGACGGGCTGGTGCTGGAGCGGCCCGAGAACTTTGCCTGGCTGACCAGCGGCGGCGTCAACTCCCGCCACGGCACCTCCGAAACCACCGCCTCGCTGTTCATCAGTCGTGACGCCCGCGTGGTGCTGTGCAATGCCGTCGACAGTGGTCAACTGTTCGATCGGGAGGTGCCGGGGCTGGGGTTCCAGGTGAAGGAGCGCCCCTGGTACGAATCGCGAGAAGTGCTCATCAACGACCTGTGTCGAGGCCGCAACGTGGCCAGCGACACCGGGGTGCTTTCAACGCCGAATGTCTCGCACGAACTGGCCGACTTTCGCCGCACGATCAATACGTTCGAGACCAAGCGACTGCGGATTCTCGGGCGCTGGGTGGCTCACGCGGTTGAGGCCACAGCGCGGGGCATGAAGCGAGGAATGACCGAAGCGGAGATCGCGGGCGAGATCTCCCACCGCCTCATCAAGCACGAGATCACGCCCGTGCGGATTCAGATTCTCGCCGATGGGCAGGGAGCCCGCTACCGCCACTGGGCGTACGGCCTGGACAAGGTCGAGCGGCACTGCGTGATCTCGGCCATCGGGCGTGAAGGCGGCCTGCACGCCGGGTGTACGCGGACCGTCTGCTTCGGCACCCCGCCCGCCGAGATGGTCGACACGCATGAGGTCGCCAGCCTGCTCCAAGCCACGGGCATCTACTTCTCGCAATCGGGGTGGGAGGTCGCCGAGACCTGGAAGCGTTTGCAACGCATCTTTGAAAAGTTCGGCGTGCCGGATGAGTGGCGAATGGCCGAGCAGGCCGAATCGATGGGGTATGACCTCTGCGGGATGCAGGTCACGCCGCAACAGACCGGAAAATTTAGCATCGGCCAAGTCCTGCACTGGCACCCTTCGGTGAGGTTTGCCGTCACCGGGGACACGGTCCTGATCCACGCCGACCGCACCGAGCTAATGACCCCCTGCGAGGTGTGGCCTCAATTAAAGGTCCAGATCAAGGGCGTCACCATTGAACGCCCGGCGATCCTGAATCGCGAGCCGCCCACATCGACGGAATGGTGCTTGGAGTAGTCAGCGAGCGACAGACTGAATCCTGCCGTACCCGTTCGCGGTCGGCATGTTTGGACAACTCCGACTCGAACTGAGGGAACTTCACGCCCCGCCCTTGTGAGAGCAGTTCGAGGAGCAATGTGCGTCCTCGTCGCCTAGCCCCCCAGGTCCGGGCGGAGCGGACGCGGGCGTCCGTTCTCCACACGCACACGCACACGGTGACGTGAACTTCTCTCACGTCACATAATCGGGCGATTCTTGCCCAAGGGGCAACCCTGACCTGCCCCACTCCCGATCCGCTGATGCCCCCTGCCGACCTCGTCGACCGTAAGAGGGATTCTGGCGGGGCGGTGGGCGATCTTTCAGTCGAATGCCAAGAAGCTGGGCGACCTG
This sequence comes from Planctomycetota bacterium, assembly GCA_043743415.1. GTDB lineage: Bacteria > Planctomycetota > Planctomycetia > Planctomycetales > Planctomycetaceae > TH-plancto1. The sequence goes on along the minus strand of JAYTWO010000329.1, from coordinate 3,107 downwards.
ATGTGGGGGGCCGCATTCCAAACAGATCCGACATGCCTGTGGGCAGTGTCACGCTGGTCATCTCCAACCAGTCGTGGGTACATTTGAACATTCCATGCTTTCCGTCTAAAAAACCAGTGATCTGTTGGCCGACAGAAAACGTACGTACCAAGGCTTGCAGGTTGTGTGAACCCATCACCCCTGTTACGTTTTCAGTTCCTCGTCTTGTTGTGCGTCCATCGGAGTCAGAGAGTGCGTGCCAGTTCAGGAATCATGAAGATTTCTTTGGATGCCGCTGCCAACCTGTTGGCAGTGGCATTGGCAGATCGCGGAATCAGTTGCGACTTGCTTCGTTTGGCAGCAGATCTGCGGCAGGCATCCACTCTGACGGATGCGAAAGGGCAGTCCGAATGGACCGATTGGTTCTTGGCAGCCAGTCCCGCCTCGGGGTTGAAATGCCGCAAACTGACAGGACCGCCCGAGGAGTTGTCTGAGTTGGGGCTGGCGGGCGGGATTGTACTGATTCCGTTCAACGAAGAATGGCTGACTATTGGAGAACGAGGATCGGTCCGAAGTATCGATGCCGACGGCAGATTGCGCTCCGACCGGTCTTTGGCTCAGTGCCTCTCGGGATCGCTGGCCACTCTGGAGGCCGTGGTGATCGAAGGCGGCTTCCCGCAGAGTGTTGCGGATCATCATGGGCCACCTCCATGGCAGCGGCTGATCCGCTTACTGTCCCCGGAATGGCCTGATATCCTGACGATTCTGATCCATTCACTGGTGATTGCGATTTTGACTCTGGCGACTCCGATCGCGGTCGAGTCGCTGGTCAACACCGTCGCGTTCGGTCGGCTGGTGCAGCCAATTGTCGTGCTATCGGTGATTCTGTTCGGGTTTCTGTCGTTCTCAGCAGCTCTTCGCGCGCTCCAGTCGTTTGTGGCGGAAATTGTCCAGAGGCGGCTGTTTGCTCGCGTGGCGTCTGACTTGGCGTGGCGGCTGCCTCGGGTGGATGCGACGGCGACAGATGGTCGCAACATGCCGGAGCTAGTCAACCGGTTCTTTGACATCGTAACTGTGCAGAAGGGCGTTTCCCAGTTTCTACTCGATGGAATCGGGATCGTTCTCACGACGCTCACCGGGATGTCGGTGCTGGCTTTCTACCATCCGTTACTCCTGGCCTTTGACATCGTGCTGCTGATTGCGATCGCGATCATCTTGCTGGTCTTCGGTTATGGTGCGGTCGGGACGAGTATCGAGGAGTCGAAGTTCAAATATGCCACAGCTGACACTCTGGAGGAGATCGCCCGCTGCGTTCATCTGTTTAAAGGACATGGCGGCTCGGCATTAGCACTCCAGCATATGGACGAGAACGTATCGGGATATCTCGACGCTCGCAAGAAACACTTCCGAATTCTGCTGCGGCAGACGCTCTCCTCGCTCATGCTCCAAGCTCTCGCCAGTACCGTGCTGCTGGCCCTTGGCGGTTGGCTGATGATTAACGGGCAGCTCACGCTTGGCCAACTCGTGGCGGCGGAACTGATCGTCACAGTCATCGTCTCGTCTGTGGCCAAGTTCGGTAAACACTTGGAATCGTTCTATGACGTGATGGCTTCGATCGACAAATTGGGCTACTTGTTCGATCTGCCCGTGGAGCCGTGCGTCGGAGCTGTGGCGATTCCGGGGGATCGACCGTTCAAGTTGAAGATCAGTGGAGTTTCCACAGGAGGTGATGAACCTGGTTTCGAGGCTTCATTGGGGCAAAGCGTGGCGTTCACCGGAGGGCCACAAGCGTGTGGCCGGTTGCTCGACCAATTGTATGGTCTGCGAGCCGCCGACTCGGGATCGATCCAGCTCTCGGGTGTCGACATTCGAGACATCCGTTCGGATCTGCTTCGGCGAGATGTCGCTCTGGTCCGCGAGGTGGAAGTGCTGGAAGGCACGCTCTCCGACAACATTTCGCTCGGGCGTGCGGATGTCTCCCATGAGGAGACGTGGAAAGCGATTCGTCTGGTGGGGCTGGAGCAACGGATTAACTCTCTGCCACAAGGAATCCGTTGCCCGCTGGCGATCAACGGCAGCCCGCTCTCGAGGACGGAAGCCACGCGGCTCATCCTTGCGAGAGCGCTCGCTGCTCGTCCCCGGCTGCTATTGGTCGATGGGGCTCTCGACTCGCTGAGCGATGAGGAGGTCGAGGGATTGATCGCCTCGGGAATCATGTCGGATTCGAGCCGGGTGTTGATCCTCGTGAGCGGGCGAAAGAGGTTGCGTGAGGCCTGTGGCAGGCAGGTCCGACTCAATGAGGCTTGACCTGACCACGATCACTCCGGTGAATATTCTTGAAACTTGATGGGATGCAATGATGGCCACTGCGATTCAAAACTCCCCTGAACTGTCACTGTCTCCTGAGCATCTTCCCGCACTGCGGCTGGCGAAGAGTTCGCGTCTGGCCCGCTGGGTCGGACGCATCCTGCTAGCGTTGCTGGTCGTGGGACTGGGGTTCGTCATCGTGGCCCCGTGGCAGCAGACGGTGGCTGGCAAGGGGACGGTGATCGCCTTCGCTCCGCTGGATCGGCAGCAGACGGTCGAGGCTCCGATCAAAGGCCGGATCGTCGCCTGGGGTGAGGGACTGCGCGAGAACTCACACGTCAAAAAAGGACAGATGATTGCGGAGATCCAGGATGTCGATGTGAACTACCTCAGTCGGCTGAAAGACCAACTCAAACAGTCGAACGAAAAAGTCACAGCGGCTCTCAACGAACTCAAGGCGACCGAGAAGCAACGGGCATCGGCGGAGGAGGTGGTCAGCTCCTACGAAAGGCAGGTCGATCTGATGATGGCGGCCCGCGATCTGACGGTCGAAGCGGCGGATGAATTCGTCAAGGCCGCCATGTCGAAGTATGAGTCGGAACTCCAGAAGGTCGTCGAGGTTGAAGCCATCCTCGCCCAGGATGAAGCCGACTTTAATCGCCAGAACACGCTCTTCGAGCAGAAGATCGTCTCGGAGCAAAAGCTGCAACAGGCCGATCAGAGATATCGCTCGGCCAAAGCGAAGGTGGAATCGGCCAAGAAGAATGCGGAAGCCTCCGCCAGTGAAATCAAAGGCAAAGAAAAGGAACGCGATGCCAAGC
>JAYTWO010000328.1:0-7131 GCA_043743415.1 Planctomycetota bacterium | reverse complement strand
CCGTACTACTAATCCGCGATTTGTGTTCACGCTGCGCAAATTTCATGCGGCTGGGGTGAGGCTTTTCGCGGTGGCTTGGCGGGCGGGCCAGCGCCACGTAGGACGGGCACATTGGCCCGTCCCCGCTGTGTCTGGCCCGCCCGAACGAGTCCACATGGGCAGCCAGTCGCCCCCGGCCCATGTCACTCGCTCTCGATGCGCGAACGTCGCTCGGGACGGGCAAATGTGCCCGTCCTACGGTGGTGGGCGAAGCCTGCTCCGTGCCTTCGTGCCTTTGTGTGAGAAAAATCCCCCCCCCAACCACAGCCAGACACGATATCCTGGCTGGGGTTTGCAGAAGCAGTGGCCCCGTAGGAAAGCCCTGCCTACATTTTTGATGCACACCCGTCGTGGAGCGATGTCGCCCTCGTTCGTTGTCCCCCACCGCTGACTGGCGTACAGTGACAGAGTGCTGCGGGCCATGTCGTCGTCCGCCAGCCTTCCCTCACTCTGAGCGACCCGGATGTCCGAATTTCGCAATCTGCTGGGGATGTTCCTCCAACTGATGGCACTGACGTTCCTGCCGGTGCTGATCCTGTGGCAGTTGAACTTTGGCTTTAATCTGTTGTGGATGCCGGGGCTGACGCTGTTGGGCGTGGCGGTGTTTGTAATCGGTCACAAGCTGCGCGATCGCGTGCCGTGAGGGAGTGTTCGCATGAGGCGTCCCCTTGGGTGGGTGGTGCTGGTGACCGTGGCTGTCGCGACCTGTGTCGTGTCAGTGCCGTTGCGGGCTGCCGATGAGATCTCGGGCGAACTGGTGGGGCTGCATGTCTCGCTGGCTGCCGAGAAGCAACTCGTGGTGCATGACCAGTTGGTGGCTGCCGAGGAATGGGACTCGGCGATCGATCTGCTCGAACGATTGAAGATCGAGAACGGCGATGTCCTCGTGAAGGTCGCACCGGGGCGTTTCGTGGGACTGCCCTTTGCCATTCAGCAACGGTTGTGCCGTCTCCCCTCAGCCGGTCGGGAGGTCTCTCAGAAACGCACCCACACGGTCGCGATGAACGTGCTGACTCGGACGCGACGGACGCGCGACGAGGCGGCCCTGTGGCGAATCATCGACGAATCGAGCGCCACCCCAGCCGCTCCCGAGGCATTGCAAACCCTGGCCGCGCAGGCTGCCGCGCGGGGCGATCTCGAACTGGCGTTGAGGCTCTGGGGACGACTGCTCGACACGCGCGATCTCCCGCGGAGCATGTTCCCCGCGCCGATGATTTCGCTCCCGGACACCGACCTCCGCGAGTCGCGGACCGCTCTGCTGAAGGTGATCGTCGGGCGAGACAGCGTCGGCGTCCCACTGACCTCGCAGGAGCTGACAGCGATCGGGGGGGCAGAGGCCGCCGCGTGGAAGCTGGGTGGGCGACCGCTGATTGATTGGGTGAAGCGTCCGAGGACTCCCACCGAGTCCGTGTCGACGCTTGGGCCTCTCCGCTGGACGGCCCGAGCGACCGCAAATTGCCCGCTGTCTGAGTACCAGACTCCGTTGTCGGTGCCGTGGAGTCGCGCAGGATTGTTGCTGCTCAATAACGGGCAACAGGTGCGAGGCTTAAATGCCCATGACGGCGAGCCGTACTGGTCGAGCGGAACGCCGAATGATGTGGGGGTGGTGTTCGATGATCCGCTCGCCGAAGACGACACGACGCGCGAGCTGCCCTGCCGAATTGCCGGAGGTGTCTGTACTCGCGATCGCTACTTCGGCGTCCTCAGCGATGCTCCGCGACACAGGCCGCGACCGGGATTGGTGCCACTGTCGGGATCGCTCGTCGCGCTCGACATCGCTCAGGGCCAGGGGCGTGTGCTGTGGCAGGTGGAGTCACGCGACCTGCCGGAGCCGGAGTGGCTATTCCACGGCAAACCCTCACTCTCGCCGGGGGCGTGGCCGAGCGAGGCGCTGGTGGTCGTGCCGCTCTGCCGACCGGCTCCGCAAGTGGAGTTGGCCATCGCCGCCTTCTCGCAAGATGACGGCCATCTCGTGTGGTGGAGACGCATCGGCACGTGTGCGGCCGATGCCGGCCAGCCGCTGCCCGAGACTCAGCTCGTGGCCAAAGCGGGGCTGGTCGTGGCTCGCACGTTGACGGGAGTGGTGGTGGCTCTGGAGGCTCGGCAGGGCACAGTACAGTGGGCCTCGACAGCGATGGTCGCCTCACCGCCCGCGCAGCAAGGCTCACCCGCGCCGCTTCTCGATGCCCGCGCGGGAGTGGTCGTGGTGGCCGACCCGATCCAGTCGCAGGTGGCCGGGTTCTCACTCGATAGCGGCGAGAGGCTGTGGCAAGTACTGCTTCCCTTCTCGGTGCAAGGCGTGGTCTGTCCACCGCATGGTCAGGTTCTGATCGCCGGGACTCGGCTGCGCGCGGTGTCCCTCTTGCAGGGGATTCCGCTGTGGGAACACGGATCGGATGATGTGGCAGCAGCGGGGACTGGGGTTCCGCTGGTCGAGGGGGCGACTGTGGTGTGGCCGACTCGTTCGGGCCTTTGGGGGTTGGGCCTCGACCGGGGGGAGATCGAATTCCAGCGCGTGCTGTCCGTGGGGCCGATCGCGGGACCGATGCAGCTCGTGCGAGTCGGTTCGCGCTGGTGCCTGTGCTTGCCGGACACGATGACCGTGTTCGAATGAGGCGTTCCCCATGACTCCCGATCCACCTCTGGACCCGCGCATCACCGCCCCAGTTCCTGAACGGCATGCCGCAGATCGCAGCCAGTTGGCGTTGCGGTTCATCGGACTGACGGGGGCGATTGTGGGCGTGGCGTTTGCCTTGGCCTGGATACTGGCCAAGCTGTTTGGCCGAAATCCCGAAGCGTCCGCCTGGACGATGGTCTTCCACCCGGCGTTTGCGTTCAGCAGCCTGCTGCTCTTGCGAGGCAGCTACTGTCTCCATCAATCACTCGTGGAAGTCAAACGGGAACACCAACCGGAGTTCCGGGCGTGGCTGGGGCGGGGGCTGGTCGCGGGCGGGCTGTTCATCGCGGTGCAGAGTTATGCCTTGTGGGCCATCAGTCCGCTGGAACGCGGGGCGGAGGCGACCTCACGAGGAGTAAGGCCATTTATCCTGCTGCTGTGCATGCTGCACGTGCTCCATTTTCTGGTGGCGATCATGAGCCTGAGCTACGTGACCGTGCGCGCCTACGCCGACAAGTACGACCACGAATCCCACTGGGCTGTGAGGGTGTGTGCCTGCTTGTGGCACTTCCTCGGCGTGGTTTGGATCGGCGTGCTGGCCGTGATTGCGATCGCGTTGTAGCTGTCGATGGGGCACGTTCCCGATGTACCCATCCCCTGCTCGATCACCACATTCGCGGCTGGAGCAGGCCACTCGACGAGGGCCGGTGGGCCAATCGATCTACGGGATCTCCGCCAGCACTGCGCCCAGCCGATAACCGGCCTCGACCAGGCGGCGCTGGGCAACATGTCCGCCAGTGCGCAGGTACTCTTCGCTCAGTCCCAGTTTGGGGATCGGGGTCAATTCAGCAGTCTCGCCTGCGCTGCGTTCTGATTCCAGACCTTGCAGCGGAGTCAGGATTTCCGGGGTGTAAACCACCGACAGGGCGAGCTTGCGGCTTTCCTCGAACCACACGAGATGATCGAGTTGGGCGGCAGCTGCGGGGCCGAGGGGTTCCAGTTCCGGGTTGGCCATCAGAGTCAGTGCGCCGTTGCGGGCCTCGCGCAGGTTGAGCTTGCCGCCGGGGAAGCCGTCCCAGAGTGAGTGCAGGTTGTTTCGCACTTGGGTGCGGATCAGATTCCCGCCATGATCGCCCTCGGGATAGAGCTTCTGGGAGAAGCTGGCCGTGGAGTGCAGTGGCTGGTGCAGGTCGCCGACGAGGTGGCACAGCCAGCAGAGCAGGACCGCCCGCTCCGCCTTCGAAACAGACGGATCGGCGAGCTGCTGGCGGGCGAAGGCGATGGTTTGCAGCACGTTCATTTCCAGCCGGGCGGCTTCGGTGGCGGGCACTTCGGTCTTCAGGGCGAGGCGGGGGGCGGAGGCCATCGCCAGCCGGTCGGCGTCCGTCAGGAACAGAGGAGAGTTGATGTAGTGCCACGTCCCGCGATGGAAGAGGACTTGATTCTCTTCGCGAAAACTCCGGGCGATGTCGGGCCAGATGGCCGCCTGCTGCAGCCGCCACTCGCTCACCTCCTCGTCGCCCACTTCGACGGCCATCTTGCCGGTGAAGTCATTGGCAAATCGCGGGTGGTACTCCAGCAACTCCGAGAGCTTTCGCTGCTGTTCCAGTGTCAACTGACGAAAGGCGATCGAGGCCACGATCTTATGCCCGGCATCGGTCCAGGCCAGCACGGGCGTCGCGGCGAGCACGACCGCGAGAACCATCCCCAGGAGGATGAGTCGCACGAACCGTGGGAGACTTGGCCTCCGCTGCTGCGAACTAGTGAGTGGATTCATGGGGTCTGCCTGTCCATCTGACACGTCAAAACTTCCGGCCCTCGTGGCAACGGAGCGAGTCTATCCCGTTTCGATGAACGACCAGCGAACATTTCAGGAAAGAATCGCAGTGTCGCGGTTCGGAGCCGGTGGGGATACACTGGATTGCGAGTGAGTGTCTGTCTCCTTGTTCTCCGAATATGGCGACAATGGCCACTCGTTCCCCGTGCGGAGGGATATCCTGAACACTGTGAGGTTGCCATGCGAGTGCGAATTCTGGGTCTCCTCGGGCTGCTGCTGGCCGGTGTTTGTGTCTCTGTTGAGTTGCCAGCTGAAGAGGCCCAACCCGACCCCACCAGCGGGGGTCGCTACGAGTTTCGCGAGCTGCATGATCCGAACGGGATCGGCAAGTTCTACCTCGGTCGCGAGATCGCGCATGTGATGGGGCATCAGGGGATCTCCTGGCTCGAACGCCCCGAGCGCGAGCAGGAAGAGGGACTGACGATGCTCGTCAACGCCCTGGACCTCAAACCCGGCCAAGCTGTGGCCGACATCGGGGCCGGGTCGGGAGTCATCAGCTTACTACTCTCCGAACAAGTCGGCCCGACGGGGACGGTGCTGGCGGTCGATATTCAACAAGAGATGCTCGACGCGCTGGCCGTGAACTGCAAGAAGAAGGGCGTGACGAACATCCTGCCGGTGCTGGGGACAACGACCTCGCCGAACTTGAAACCGGGGACGGTCGATCTGGTCCTCATGGTCGATGTCTACCACGAGTTCGACATGCCCTTTGAGATGCTCTTGGGGATCGCGAAGTCCCTGAAGCCCGGCGGTCGCGTGGCCTTCGTCGAGTACCGCAAGGAAGACCCGGCGGTCCCGATTAAGGAGGTCCACAAGATGACCGAGAAGCAGGTCCAGAAGGAAGCCGGAGCCAAGGAGCTGGGTCTGGTGTGGCTCAAGACCTATGGGAAACTGCCGAGGCAGCATGTCGTGGTGTTTGAGAAGCAGTAGGCTGGCTGGGGCGGCTCGGAATCGCGTCGTGTGTGACTTTGGCGGGCGAGGGAAAAGAGTCTCCCCGCCACCCCACTTGTCGGGGTGGTGCCTGCGATGATGCACTACAAGCCAGGGAACCACTGGGACAAGCTCGAGTGGCGAAATGGATCTGTTCGCCCGCATTCTTCAACTCTTCACCAGATCCCGCAGCACCTTGTGCAGAATCCCGCCGTGGCGGTAGTACTCGACCTCAACTGGCGTGTCGATGCGGCAAGTGGTGACGAAGTAGACTTCTTCGCCATTTGCTCTGCGGGCAGTGACTTCCACAGCTTGGCGGGGCTTGAGGGTGTCGTCGAGGCGATGTCGAAGGTAACTCAAATCGTCAGATTCAGGCTGTCCAGCCGTTGCAGAATTGCTTCGAGAATCGTTTCGCGAATTGTCGCCGAACAGTTCAAGAGTTTAACATGATTTTTGAACCACAACTCGCCTTGTTCAATGACGAGTACGGCAAAACACTCGTCAGCAAACGAGTGGCTCACGGAACGCACGCCTCCGAAATCCACGAGACACTCATCCCCGGAATCGACAATCTGCTCACGCAACCACCTGGCTCGCGTTCGGCTAGAAATGTCAGTCCCCACAAGGGTTGCGATGCTGTACATGGTCACAATCCCAACCTCCCCGCCAACTCATCCAGTTTCTCGTTCCTCACGAGAGTCTCTGGTTCGGAATTCGGAATCACCAAGTCGAAGGAGATGGCAACGCCTTCCCAATTAATTCGACTCTCAGCTGCAGTCGACTGTTGCGAATTCCAACTCCACAGTGCATCACCAGACAGAATCTCCAGAGAACCATCCATTCTCTTGACGAGTTCCATCAACTGCTACAGACCTTCGCCCGCATGGCGGCGATGCGCTGACCACCGGCTATGGTGGAATCCCATGGGGATAGGGGCGAGTTAGAGGTATTCATCATGCGGGATGGACCACTGTCACTCAAGGCTTCGGGCAGTGCCATCTGAACTAGGGACGGCGTTCTCGGACGGAATTAGAACATCCTTGCTGGTGGTATCTTCTGCCACCACTGGCTTGGTTAACCAATCGGGCTTGCTGGCCACTCTATCAACATGGCTTTTCACAACGTCATACGCAACCATCGCGCCCTCATGCTTGAATTCAAGAGATGTCTCTTCGAACAGAAGGTTCTGGTCGTACTTATCGCAAACCTCTTCATAGGCCGTTTGATTGAGATAGGTGTGCCCCGCAGGAGCGGCTCCCAACCGGCACGCATAGACGACGGGTGTCCCAACGACCGTGAGGTCTCCGATGGTCGTAATGTTGACGGTCCCGTAGTCGATGCCAATCCCCAATCCGATGTCCTTCAAAATCACGTCAAAGCACTTGCGATGTTTTATGTAGAGATCCGCGAATTCAACATGGCAGCGTGCCGCTGCGCAAATCGCTCGGTAACCAGCATCGACACCCGAAAACTCAATCGGAAAGAACGCGAGGATTCCGTCGCCCGTGAATTTATCGAAAACACCAAACTCCTCCATGACAGTATTGCTGAGTGAACTTGCGACGGCTTGAAGGAATTCCGCGAATAACAGAGGACTTCTCGCTTTGAGCATCAGTTCTGTTGATCGACGCAGGTCGATCGACATAACGAAGGCTTTAATCGGTCCACTCACGAGAGAGTTACGAAAATCCTCGTCGTCTCTAATTCT
>JAYTWO010000327.1:0-8160 GCA_043743415.1 Planctomycetota bacterium | reverse complement strand
TCGGGCACTCTTTCCAGGTGCGGCACGATCAGCTTCCACTCTCCATCCACGACCCAGCGATAACGCAGGCTCGCGGCGGGTCGGGCGATGTCAGACACGTCATGTTCGTAGAGCTCTCCAAAGATGCTCGACCGCGCGGCGACCTGTTTCTCATCGAGCAGATTGACCCCTGGGAGCGACTGCAGCAGACTCTTGTCATCAACGCCGACCGCCGAGAGGATCGTCGGGAACAGGTCAATCGAGCTGGCCAGGTGGGTCTCATCGCGGCGCGGGGTGACGTGTCCCGGCCAGCGAATCATGATCGGAGTGCGGACTCCCCCGTCGTACTGCGAGCGCTTCCCCCGCACTCCGCCCGAGGCCCCGCCCTCGGCCACCTCCGTCTGGATCCACCCGTTATCGGTCACGTACACCACGATCGTGTTACGGGTCAGGTCGCGCTGCTCCAGCACTCCCAGCAACTCCCCGACCGTCTCATCGAACCACTCGCACATGGCCCAATACTTCGCCACCGGCAGATGCGGCGTCTGCGACTTGTACTTGTCGAGCAGCCGCTGAGGCGGGTTGTGTGGCGTGTGCGGCAGCATGGGGGCGTACCACACCAAGAACGGCTTCTGAGACTGAACCGCCGAGTCAATGAACTCTTCGATCGGCTTCAATCCCTGCCGACCGATCTCCAGACCCTGATCCCCATGGCGTCCTCCCTGGCCGGTCACGCCGTGCGACATGCCGGTGGTGAACCCGCCGTCCGAGTAGTTCCGCTCCCACCACTTGCCGGTCTGAAGTGACACGTATCCCTTGTGGGCATGGAGCGCCGACGGGAGCTTCGGGAACTCGTCCAGGTTCTGGCTGTACCGCGTTCGTAGCTGGGCGTATTCCGGGGACTTGAGGGCTTGGGCTTTGGGCCGCTTCGCCAAGTCTCCGGTCAATTGCGGATCGTTCCCAGTGATGCGATGTCGATGCGGGTAATGTCCCGTGAGGATCGACGCCAGCGACGGACGGCACAAGCTGTCGGGGACGTAGCCGCGCGTGTAGACCAGTGACTGGCTGGCAAGTTTGTCGAGGTGCGGCGTGCGGATCGTCGGGTGGCCCATGAAGGAGTAATCCTTCCACCCCTGGTCGTCTGAGATGATCAACACCACGTTCGGCGGGGAGTCCGCGCGGAGCGTGGCGTTGAGAGACAACAAAGACATGAAGACGATCAGAATGCGTGTCATTGTGATTCCTCGCGAACGCCCAGTGGTGGCAACCACTGGGCGTTAGTCCGTCAACTCAATAAACGGATCGAGCCGCAGCTTGTGATACCGCGTCGAGCGCTGCTTCTCGTGTTCGAGCTGCTGCTTCCGCTGCTTGGTATGCAGCTTTTCGAGAACGGCCTGTGTCTTCTCGAACTTGGTCTTCCAAGTGGCGGAGACCTCTCCGTGGGCGTCCGGTTGGGCGCTGGACTTGATCAACGCCCGCTCGGCGGGGGTCAGCACGCGCAGCAGTTCGTCCTCCAATGACAGGAAGAATTGGTAGGTGCCGGGGTCTCCCTGCCGGGCGGCGCGACCGACCAGTTGACGGTCGATGCGGGCCGACGAGTGCATCTCCGTGGCGATCACGTGCAGGCCGCCCGCCTGCCGCACGGATTCCTCCAACTGCCGGTGTTGCTGCTGCCACTGCGCCGAGATCGACTCGCGCGACTCCTCCGGGTAGCGTTCCAACTCGCTCTGCTCCCGCTGCTTACCGCCGAGCAGGATGTCGGTGCCGCGTCCGGCCATGTTCGTGGAGATCGTCACCTGCCCCGGCATGCCAGCCTGAGCCACGATCTCGGACTCCTCTTCGTGGCGATAGGCATTGAGGACGCGGTGGCGAATCTGGAGGTCGCGCAACACTTCACTGAGGCCAATCGAAGCCTCGACCGACGGCGTCCCGATCAACACCGGACGGCCCTGGTCGACGATCTCTTTGGTCGCCCGCGCCACGGCTTTCCATTTGGCGTCGAGCGAGGCAAACACACGAGTCGGCAGGCCCTCGCGGATGCACGGCTTGTTCGTGGGGATGACCACCATCGGCAGTTTGTAGACGCGCTTCAACTCGGACCGCGCCGGGCGGGCGGTCCCGGTCATGCCCGACAGGAACTCATAGCGGCGGAACAGCGACTGGATGGTGATGCGCGCCGCGGAACCGGTCTGGGGCGAGAGCTTGATCTGTTCTTTGACCTCAATGGCCTGGTGCAAGCCGTCCTGCCACTTCCGGCCCTCCATGACGCGCCCCGAGCCTTCGTCGACGATCGAGATTTCGTCGTCATTCACGACGTAATCCCGATCCTTCTGAAACAGATGGATCGCGGTCAAGGCGCGCTCGACGTGTTGGTAGATCGTCTCCATGTCGATCTGATCCATCACGATCGGCTTCGAGTGCAGGATCACCTTGCGGCACCCCGCATCGGTCAAGTCGAGCAGCCGTTTGCGGTCGTCGATCTCGTAGTCCTCGCCCGCCTTGAGCGTGCGAGCCGCTTGGTCCGACCAGCGGTACAGGCTCTCGATCGAGGCCACATCCTTCGTCTCCAGACCGATGATGAGCGGCGTCTTGGCCTCGTCGATCAGGATGCTGTCGGCCTCGTCGATGAGGGCGAAGTACAACTCCCGCTGCACCACACCGCTGGCTCCCCCGAGTTTCGACGAGGCGGCTTGCGGCCCTTCATTCGGCTCGGCCCCGCGCTTCAGCCGATCGCGCAGAAAGTCGAACCCGATCTGCGTCGCTGTGCCGTAGGTGATGTCGCACTGGTACTGCGGCACCCGGGCCGCGTCGTCCATCTCCTCTTCCACACACCCAGTCGTCAGCCCGAGGGCCGTGAACACCCGCCCCATCTCTTCGGCGTCGCGCTTGGCGAGGTACTCGTTCGCCGTCAGCACATGACAGCCTCGCTTGGGCAGCGCTCGCAACAGCGCGGGGAGTACGGCGGTGAGGGTCTTCCCCTCACCCGTCTGCATCTCGGCGATGTATCCTTCGACCAGCGCGATTCCGCCCATGATCTGCACCGGGTAGTGCGTCTTCCCCAGCACGCGCCGCGAGGCCTCGACCCCCACGGCAAATGCTTCTGGCAGCAGAGACTTCAAGCTCTGTCCACTCTGAGCCCGCCATCGGAGATCTTTGACCTTGTCTTTGAGGTCGAGGTGGTCTTTGGAGGCGGTGCGTGCGTATTCGGCCACCCGCGACTGAATGTCGCGAGCCTGCTGCTGCCAACGCCGAAGATGCCACCACTCGAACATGTCGCAAGGATCGTCTGCGGAGGGCGTGGTTGTCAAATGCAGAGGGGGGAGCGATCAGCCTCCGCAGGTCTGGCGGACGTACTCGCGGTAGGCGATCTGCAACTGGCGGGTGACGAGCCCCGGCTGAGCGGAGTGCCAGGGGTGCCCTTCGATGCCGATCACCGGCAGCACCTCCGCGATCGTACTCGTTACGAACAGCTCATCCAACGAGTTCAGCGACGTGACCGTAAACGGATGCTCCTCGACTCGCATGCCGCAGCGGTCGGCCAGTTCCAGCACCAGTTTGCGAGTGATCCCCGGCAGGATGTTGGAGTCGAGTGGGGCGGTCAGCAGCGCTCCGTTCCGCACGCCGAAGACCGTCGAGTGCGAGCCTTCGGTGATCGAGCCATCCTCGGTGGCCATGATCGCCTCCCCACAACCGGCTTCGGTGGCGGCTTGAGACGCCAACACATTCCCCAGCAGATTCAGCGACTTGATGTCGCAACGTTTCCAGCGGAGGTCCGGCACCAGCAGCACGCGGATGCCCGACTCGCGCGAGGCGGCGTACGGGTCGCTGTCGTACTCGCGGATGTAAATCAGCTCGTTGGGAGTGACCGGCGGATGGGGAAACGGATGGGAACGTGGAGCCTCCCCGCGCGAGACTTGCAGATACACCTGCCCCTCCAGAACCCCGCTGTGAGCCAGCGTGTCGCGAACCCGCTGTTCCAGCCGCGCGACATCGGTCACGATCCGCAGCTGGGCCAGCGAATCCTTCAGGCGGTCGAAGTGCGGGTGGTCGAGGAACATGCGCCCGTGGTAGACGCGGAAGACTTCGTAAACGCCATCGCCGAACATGTAAGCGCGGTCTAGGACGCTGACGCGAACATCGGCGAGCGGCATCTCGACGCCGTTCCAGTTGGCGAATTCCGGTCGTGGCATGACATCATCTCCGTGTGTCGTGGCGAAACGGTCCTCGTGAGTAAGGACATGGTCCAAAACAACTTCCCGATTTGGGAAGTGTCATAGGAACAGAAGGTAACGAAGGTAACGAAGGTCGGAATCAGAAGACCCTTCGTTACCTTCGTTACCTTCTGTTCAAGACACTCTGTTCATATCGGGATGTAATTTTGGAGCAATTCGTTAGCGGTTCTTCCAGTCGATGCCGGACATCTCGGCGAGCGCCAGCATCAGCGCATGCGTGCCGTGGCGGCCCCAACCCTGGGCCTGGACGGAGAGATAGAGCTGTTCGGCGAGGGCCAGACCGGGCAGAGAGAGGCCCATGCGTTTGGCTTCTGAGAGGGCGATCCCCATGTCCTTGATGAAGTGTTCCACATAGAAACCGGGGTCGAAGTTGTTGGCCAGGATGCGTGGTCCGAGGTTGTCGAGCGACTTACTGCCCGCGGCTCCCGTCGAGACCGACTTGAAGACCGTTTCGAGGTTCAGGCCCGCCTTGTAGCCGTAGAGCAGGGCCTCGCAAACGCCGATCATGGTGGTTGAAATCAGAATCTGGTTGACCATTTTGGTGTGCTGTCCGGCCCCGGCGGAGCCTTGGTGGATGATCGTCTTGCCCATCGCATTCCAGCAGGGGTTGAGGGCGTCGATCGTCTCTTTGTCGCCGCCGATCATGATCGACAGAGCGGCGTTCTTGGCCCCGACATCGCCTCCCGAGACGGGGGCGTCGACCGCGTGAACGCCCTTGGCTTGGGCGGCGTTGTAGATCTCGACCGCGAGGCTGGGGTCGCTGGTCGTCATGTCGACGAGGACATTTCCGGCCTTCGATCCGGCCAAGGCTCCCTGTGTTCCGAGGAACACTTCCCGCACGTCGCGCGGGAATCCGACGATGGCGAAGATCACGTCCGACTTCTCGGCCACTTCCTTCGGCGAGGCAGCCCAGGCGGCACCCTGATCGAGCAGAGCCTGCGACTTCTCCTTCGTACGTGAGTAGATCGTGGCCGCGAACCCGGCCTTCATCAGGTGACCGCACATGCTGTTCCCCATCACTCCGGTGCCGATCCAACCAATGCGAGTCTGTCCGGGAGTGATTGTCAGGGCGGCCATTGTGTGGTCCTCATCGAGATGCTGGGGGGGCGTTGAGGGAGCAAGTATAGGAGAGACTCCCGCGACCGTCACCGGTTGCCACAGGCCTCGCGGAATTCGTAAGAATTCTGCCGGGCGAGTCCGCGCGGGCGGGACTTGCTAGACTGCCGACCGTATGGAGTCAGTCCGTGAGGGGGAGGCGATGTTGGTGACGAGTTTTTCGTGCGACGGAGTGTCGGCGGTCATCACCGGGGCGTCGGCGGGTTTGGGCATCGAGTTCGCGCGGCAGCTGGCCCCTCGGGCGCGGCGGCTCGTGCTGGTCGCCCGGCGCGAGGAGGCTCTGCACGCGGTGCGCGAGGAACTGCTGCGACTTCATCCGAAATTGGAAGTCATCGTCTGTCCCGCCGACGTGTCGACCATGGAGGGACGGCAGCGGATACTGGCCACGATCGCCGAGAGCCAGTCCGCCATCAACCTGCTCATCAACAACGCGGGACTTGGCGACTACGGTCCGTTCGAGACCGCCGCCGCCGCTCGCATTCAACAGCAGATCGATGTCAACGTCACCGGACTGGTCCAACTGACCCATGACCTGCTCCCTGGCCTGCGACAGAACCGGCCAGCGGGCGTCCTGAATGTCAGCTCGCTGGCGGGAACGTTGCCACTGCCAGGCATGGCGATCTATGCGGCCACCAAGGCGTTCGTGACCAGCTTCACCGAGGCATTGCGAATTGAACTCCTCGACCAGGGAATCCGCGTCGCAGCCGTCTGCCCCGGCCCGACGCCGACTTCGTTCAGCCAGACTGCCCGTCGTGAGGAGGGTCGCGACACCGACCGCTCGGGCCAAGGGTTCTTGAGGCAGCCGAATGACCGCGTCGTGGCCGATGGCTTGGCCGCACTCGAACGCGGTGCGGCGACGGTCTATCCCGGTTGGGGAGTGGCGCTGTCGGCCACGGTGTTTCGGCTTCTGCCGAGGTGGCTGGTCCGCGTGTTGCTCGCGCGGCGATTCCGCGCGGCTCGCTGAAGGAATCTCACACCAGCGGCAGCACCACATCGCGGGGATGCAACGGCTCTGGCGAAAACGTGTAGCTGGTCTTCATGCCCAGAATCGAATCGGCGTACTCTTGAATCTGGTCGGGGGTCTCGAAGTATTGGTCATAGACTCCATCGTTGTCGTACTCGCAGGCGTCGGTCGAGTAGTCCCGGCAGATCTGCGGCCTCGTCTCGTAGATGCCGCACATGTTGTCGGGTTGCAGATGGTCGCACTTGTTGAACACGCACAGGAACCACGTTCCCGAGTCGACAAACACCGCGACCCTCCCGTGCAGCATGAACCAGCGGATGTTCTCGAAATCGTTCCGCTCCGTCGGCGTCTCCATCGGCAGGGCGAAGTAGCTGCAACAGCGGGCAGTGCAGTATTGACACAGAACCTCTCCCGGCTTGATGTCGGCACGTTTGACGGGGACTTTAGGCATGAGACACCGGGGGAGAGAAGAGGTTCACGGGTGACGAGACCAGACGCCAGGAAAGTGTAGCGGACGCGGCGACAGACAGCAGCCGCTCCTCCGCCGTAGGACGGGCACATTTGCCCGTCAGTCCGATTGACTGTCACATGCCATGAAAGGGGATATGGGGCCGGGTGGTCTGACTGCCCAGATGAACGCGTCTTGGCAGGTTACGTGCAGCGGGGACGGGCAAATGTGCCCGTCCTACGGAACTACAGGATCTCCAACGTCGGCAGGCTGGGCGTTTCCAGGATCGACTTGGCGACTTCGATGGCGATCCGTTGGCAGATGTGGAGTAGTGCGGCTCGGGAGGCGTTCTCTTCCGAGAAGAGAGCGGCCATTTGACCGGCGTCGCCTTGCTCGCGGATGAGGGCGTTCGCGGGCACCTCGCCCAGGAACGGGAGTCCCATCTCAGCGGCCTTGGCCTTCGCCCCACCGCGACCGAAGATTTCGCCGCTCATGTTCTCGACCATGCCGAGGATCGGGATCTTGACCGTGCGGAACATCGACACCGCTTTGATCGCGTCGAGCAGCGCGACCTGTTGCGGCGTGCAAACGACCACAGCTCCCGCCAATCCGACCATCTGTGACAGTGTCAGCGCCACGTCCCCGGTTCCCGGTGGCATATCGATAATCAAGTAATCGAGCGTCCCCCAATCGGTCTGCTGCAGGAACTGCGACAGCGCCTTGTGCAGCATCGGTCCGCGCCAGATCACGGCTTGGTCGGCCTTGACCATGAACCCCATCGAGATCGTCGGCATCCCGTCGACATCGATCGGAATGATTCGCTCCATGACGCGGCCATCGTCGAGCGGGATCTGCTTGATGACTGGTGTCCCCTTCGCCCCCACCAAGTGCGGAATGCTCGGGCCGTACACATCGGCGTCCATCAAGCCGACCTTGGCCCCGAAATGCTTGAGGCCCAGGGCCAGCGCCGCAGCTACCGTCGACTTGCCCACGCCCCCCTTGCCGCTGCCGACCGCGATCACATTCTTGACGTTCAGGCCAATCGCCCCGCCGGTCCCCTTCCCCTTCACGACCCATGTGTAGTCGACCTCCACCGAGGTCGCTCCCTGCGGCGTCAGTGCGGCCTTCACCGCTGCGGTGATCCGCTCGCGATCCGGGTAGGCCGGGGTCGGCAGCTCCAGACCAATGCGTACAGTGGTGCCGCTCACCTGGACAGTGCGGACCATATTGAGGTCGCCCAGCGACCGACCGATCTCGGGATCGCGCACACTGGACACCGCTCCGCGTACGCTCTGTTCATTCAGCATCAAGTTCGCCTTGTTGTTCTCTGTTGTACGATGGGTCCATTGGCCCGCCCCCGCTACGTGTCAGCTGCCCCAGCGGGTCCAATTGGGAATCCAATCTTCACCGTCCCATGTCAC
>JAYTWO010000326.1:0-2061 GCA_043743415.1 Planctomycetota bacterium | reverse complement strand
TCCGTGTTTTTCCGTGTCGATCCGTGGCCTCTGAATTTTACCTCTCCAGTACACTCTGCAATTCGACATGCAGGCACCCCCATTGAGCGAATGCACCCGGCCCCGCCCAGACTCATCAAACCGTTTGCAGACACCATCGTGATGGATAATTGAACGGTATTGGGTTAAAGCCTGAACTCCATCGGCGATTCGGAATCCTGCCAAATTGCCCCGTGACCGCGAATGTGTACTGATGTGCGCTCCCGGAGGCTCGTCGGGTTGAGTCTGGCATCCGCTGGCGGTATCCTGTTTCGCTTCAACTGCGGAGTGCGCTCCGTGGAGTCGGGAGGCGGTGTCTCCCGAAAGTGGTCGCGGACAGCACACAACAACCCAACACAACAACCCAGCGGAGCGGCGGTCGTGCGATTCTCCTTGGTCGATCGAATCCTGACACTCGTGCCAGGCAAGTCCATCACGGCGGTCAAGAATCTGTCGATCGCGGAAGAGTACCTCGCGGATCATTTCCCCGGTTTCCCGGTCATGCCGGGCGTACTGATGATCGAGTCGCTGGTGCAGGCTGGCGGCTGGTTGCTGCGGGAAACCGAGGGGTTTCAGTACAGCACTATCCTCCTCAAGGAGGCCCGGGCGGTGAAGTTCAACAACTTCGTCAAGCCGGGGCACACGCTCTGCGTCGAGTGCGAGATCACCAAACACGAGGGGAACCTCTACACGCTGAAGGGCACAGGGACTGTGGATGGAACCTCAGCTGTCAGCGCGAAGCTCACCCTGGAGCAGTTCAATCTGGCGGAGCGGAATCCCGACTTGAAGAAGTCGGACGACCTGCGGATTCAGAAGCTGCGGGAGTTGTTTGCCTGCCTGTGGCAGGTGGCGTCGTAGCCACGTTCGCCAGAACGTGGGCTGCCTGTGTTGCCAGGACTTCAATCACCAGCCAAAGTCGTTCCAGTCAGGCCTGACACGGACAACCGAGCCCCCCTCACCCCATCGCGGCCGCCCACGTTCTGGCGAACGTAGCTACAAGAGCAGAGCAACCATGAAACTGGCAGGCAAATTCGCACTGGTCACCGGCGGGAGCCGCGGCATTGGCAAGGCGGTTGTTGAGGCATTGGCTCGCGAGGGGGCCAAGGTCGCCTTCGTCTATCACTCCAAGGCCGACGCCGCTAACGCACTCGTCGCCGAACAGGCCGCCCTGGGGCGTGAAGTCCTTGCCTTCCAGGGGGATGTCAGCAAGAAGGACGAGGCCGATGCCATCGTCCAGAAGGTCCTCGAAAAGTGGTCGCGGATTGACATCCTGGTCAACAACGCCGGGATCATCAAGGACGGCCTGCTGGCAGCCATGACCCTCGAAAACTGGCAGGCGGTGATCGATACAAACCTGACCAGCGTGTTCAACTTCGCCCAGGCCGTCATGCGCCCGATGATGTCCCAGCGGTACGGCCGCATCATCAACATGTCGAGCGTCGCAGCTGAGTACGGCAACCAGGGGCAGGTCAACTACGCCGCCAGCAAGGGCGGGATTCAGGGCCTGACCCGTTGCCTGGCTGCGGAAGTCGGACGCCGGAACATCACCGTCAACGCCATTGCCCCCGGTTTCATCGAGACCGACATGACCGAAACGGTGCGGTCGATGGGCGGCGACAAGTTCAAAGAAGTCGTGGCCGGGATTTCGCTGCGTCGCCTCGGGAAGCCGGAGGACATCGCCAACGCGGTGCTGTTCCTGGCCAGCGATGATGCCGCGTACATTACAGGACACGTGTTGACAGTCGACGGGGGCTTGACCCTCGGCGGCATCTGACGTAGACGAAGCAGAAGTCGTGAGACTTCTGACGGCAGAACTCTCACGAGTTCTGCTACCAACAGTTCGCATCGCAGTTCGGTTTCGGAGCGGGGTCAGACAATCCAGCTCGGAGGGTCCGAAGGGTGTGGCGATGGTCGCCACCCCAGCGCATTGCATTGATGACGGGAGATACCCATGCCGAGTCGTGATGAGATTTTCGAGAAGGTCCGCGAGACCCTGGTCGATGCCCTGGGGGTCGATGACGATGAAGTCACCTCGACGGCCAC
>JAYTWO010000325.1:0-4851 GCA_043743415.1 Planctomycetota bacterium | reverse complement strand
CGACTCACTTCTCTTCGGCAGAAACCCCATCCCCAGGCAGATCAGCATCGAACCCCAGAAGACCCAGAACTCGGGGCGGTTCGCGTGGTGGAAGTCGATGACGTGCGGTTTCTGCCCCTTGAGCAGGTCAACTCCTCGATTGATGTCGATGCCCCAACTGGTCAGCTTCGCCAGGTATCCATCGCCCCAGCTAGCGGGGAAGTAATTCGGATCGTTGCCCCACCAGTCGACCAGCAGCTTCAAACCAATCACCGTGACCAGCAGGTAAGCCGCCGTCTCAAACCGGGGGAACTTGTCCAGCAGCCGGATGAACAGGGCCGCGGCCACGCGCATCAGCAGCAGGCCGATGATCCCGCCCAGGACCACAACCCACAGCTTCGGGTGATACGTCTGCTGATTGGGCGAGCTGCCGACGAGGGCGAGTGCCGCGAGAATCGAGTCGACCGCGAACGCGATGTCGGTCAGCTCGATGACGATGACGGCCTTCCAGAAGTCCCAGCCCGGCTTGACGTTCATCTCTTCGGGCAGCGGCATCGGGACGCGTTCCCGGATTTCGACCATTTCCTGTTCGGGGGTCAACGCAGCTCCGGTGGCGGTCTCACGCAGTTCGAGCTCGCCCTCGGCATCGATGGTGATCGACTCCTGAACCTGTTCCTGGGACTCAAAGAACAGGTGTTTCACGGCAATGTAGATCAGGTATCCGCCGCCGATCAGCTTCACGACCATCCATTGCAGCAGCAGACTGGCCATCAGAATTGCCAGGAACCGGAACACGAACGCCCCGACCAGCCCGTACGTCAAGGCCCGCTTGCGAAGCGGCTTGGGCACCCGCTTGGCCAGCAGCCCGAGGACCAGTGCATTGTCGATCGACAACACTCCCTCGAGCAGCACCAGCAGGCCAATCGTCGCCAAGTCGGGCATGGCGAACGTCTGCCCCAAAAAGCCTAGAGAAGTTCCGGGAACCATTTCGTCGGCCAGCAGGAGGGGCAGTGAAAACATCGCAGTCCGATCCACAGAGAAGAACACACTCACCCGCGTTGAGGCCGTCTCAACCTGCGGGCACACCATCCAGCAACGCCTCCCACCCAGAGACGGTTCACCGAAATCGAGAACCGATTTTCCTCGATTTCTCCGAGTCAGTCGCGCGGGCTGAATCGTAGCAACCCTCCCCCCAAAGGCCACCCTGCCACGCCCCCGCTTTCCGCGTGAGGCCAGACTCGCTACCGTGACACCCGAGTGCCCCTTCCCCGCCCAGGACGCCCTGCATGCTGAGTATCATCGTCCCCGTCCTCAACGAAGCGGAGAGCCTTCGCGAACTCCTCGCGCAGATTGCGATGAGTTGCACGGGGTGCGAGCAGCCGTTCGAGCTGATCTTCATCGACGACGGGTCGACCGATGAGTCGTGGTCGATCATCCAGGGCCTCGTCACCGCTCATCCGGAGGTCGGAGCCATCCGCTTCCGCCGCAATTTTGGCAAGGCCGCCGCCCTCACTGCGGGCATGCGCGCCGCTCGAGGCGAGTTGATCCTGATGATGGATGCCGACCTCCAGGACGACCCGGCGGAGATCCCGGCGTTCCTCCGCAAACTGAACGACGGGTTCGATGTCATCAACGGCTGGAAGGAGCGACGACTCGACCCCTGGCACAAGGTCTACCCGAGCAAGGTGTTCAACGGGATGATCGGCTGGATGACCGGGTTGTGGCTGCATGACCACAACTGCGGTCTGAAGCTGTTTCGGGCGGAGGTGGCGAAGGAGATTCGGCTGTATGGGGAGCTGCACCGGTTCATCCCGGTGCTGGCCCATGCGCGAGGGTTTAAGGTCGGGGAGTTGGCCATCAAGCACCGGGAGCGGAAGTTCGGGTACTCGAAATACGGAGTCCGGCGGTTTATGCGAGGGTTCCTCGATCTGCTCACCGTGAAGTTCCTGACCGGGTTCGGACAGCGGCCGCAACATATGCTGGGCGCGTTCGGCCTGGGGTGCTTTGCCCTGGGCCTGCTCGGACTGGGGTGGTTGAGTTTGATGTGGGTGCTGATGAATGTGGTGGGTCTGCTGAAGGCCGCCCCGATCGGGTCGCGCCCGCTGCTGTCCTACTCTCTCGGATCGCTGCTGCTCGGGGCTCAGGCGATCTCGCTGGGCTTACTGGCCGAGTTGATCGTGGCCTATACCGGTCGCGAGCAGGACACGTTCAGCGTGCGCGAGCAGGTGTCGCCTCGCGGGGAGTAGTCCGTGGTGAGTTCGTCGGGCTGGACTCCCTACCTCGTCACCCCCGCCAACATCCGCGCGTGGGCGACCGAAGTATCCACGCTCATCCGCAATTGAACACTCCAGCGTCCGTTGTCGGGAGCGATGAACTGCCAGTTCGGGATCACGCAGGCACTCTGGTGGACCAGTTCGAAACCGCCTTCCGACTGGCTGACGGTCTGGATCGGGAAGGTCCAGATGTCGCCGGTCTGCGAGCAGTCCAGCGCCACATCGACCCCCAGCCACTCATCGACCAGCCCGACCCGTTCGCAAGCCTCCAGCAGTTGCACCGATTCGAGGCGACCTCGCTGCTGCCCCGTCGCATCGTAGTAGTACCGGTCGTCCGCTCCCGAGGCGAGGGCAGCAAAGTTCCACTCGATCGCGAAGTGCATGGGCTCGCCGAGGGTGAGCCCCTCCAGGTCGTACCGCACCTCGAGTTCCCCCGACGCTGCACTATCGAGGGCGATCGTCTTCGTCACCTTGACCGTCGAGTTCCCAGCCAACCCCGACCGGGTGAGGATGGTTTCCACGCGGCTATCAGAGCGGCGCACGCGAGCGTCGTACACACCGGTCACGAAGTTGCCGATTCCGCCCTGCCCTGCCTGGAACTCTTCGAGCGTCGTCCCTGGGGCCAGGAAGTGATCGACCAAACTCTTGCGCGGCCAAGCGTCGTACTGCAGCTTCTTGTCCAGGTCTGGCTGCTTAAACTTCACCAGGTTGTTAATGTCGAGTTCGCTGACTCCGGCGAGGTCGTTCTGGCGTTTCCCGGCTTCGAGGACGCGCGCATGATACGGCTCCGGGCGACGATTCAGCGTCGACAGCAGATTGATCCGCGTGGCCCGCACATCGAGTTCATACAGGTGCCCACCGCGTGCTGGAGCAATATACGCCACCAGACGATCCCCCGCCAATTGAACCTCCTTGCGAGCGTCGAGATTAAAATCCTGCACATCGACCGAGACCCAGCGCCCTTCGCGACCGGCGAGTTGCTCCAGCAATGAATCGGCTGCGATCAGGTGCTTATAAATTGCGTTCCGCAGGTGCGGCAAATACAGCCCCCCGAACGCCCCGTGCCAGTACGGGCAGTTGCACTGCCCTCGATACAGTTCGGTCTTTGCCCGCTCGAACAGCACCCGCTGCTCGGCAGTTTCGAGCGTCGCTTCGGCCACCTCCAGCTTGCGGCTGACCTCCCGCATGCGGCAGTACATCTCATCGCTTTCGGGGTACTTGACCAGGAAGTTTCTCCAGAACCCAGCCCGCACGAATGGTTTTAATTCTTCCCAGTCGGCGTCCTGCTCTTTGCGGCGAACGATCTCGCGGTATTTAATCTGCTGCTCGGTCGGCAGCACCCACTCGGTCATCTCGCGGTAGCTGGCATCCGGCAGATAAATCTTGCCCAGCGGAGACACCGATTTGACCGCCTCACCCAGTGTCACCACTTGCAGCCACTCGCGATTCGCGACCAAGGCATCGAAGAACCGTCGCAGCCACCCGTTCGTGTAGCAATGCAGTTTACTCTCGGGCCAGACGCCGAATTTCTCGCCGTCGTCGCCGAAGACTGCCACTGCGTTCGGATGCTTCGCGGCGATCCCTCGCAGATGCTCGATCGTCTCCTCAGGCTCCGCATACGGGATCGTGTACCGCAGCCGCTCGCTGTCCGGAAATATCTTGAGCAGTCGCCCTTCGTCCTCGGTCAGGTAGTACCCCTGTAACTCCTCGTCCGACAGACCCGCCGACCGGAAGTGGAAGTCATCCACCAGCGTGTAGTCGATCCCGGCGTCGGTGATGTCCCCCGCGAACGTTGGCTCCCAGACCCGCTCGGGAATCCACATCCCCTTGACCGTCACGCCGAACAGCTTGCGTAAGTATTCAGTGTAGGCTTTGATCTGCCCGATCCGGTCGCGACGCGGAATGGCTGCCAGGATCGGCTCGTAGAACGGCCCGCCGAGCAGCTCGATCTGCCCGCGCTCGACGAACTCGCGGACACGGGAGATGTACTCGGGCCGGTGGTCGACGATCCACTCCAGCAGCGAGCCGGAGCAATGCAGCGTCACCTTGACCTCGGGATACTCGGCCAGCAGATCGAGGATCGGCGCGTACGCATCCTGATACGCCGCCTCGATCACGCCATCGAAGTTGCCCACCGGCTGATGGTTGTGGAATGCCAGAACCAACTTGATCGAAGCCATGCGGCCTGCCTCCCATTCGCGTGAACCGGGATCGAGCCTCCCGCTTCCCCACGAACATTCCCCCAGTCGCCCCGCCCTCACCCGGACCGAGCCCCACTAGATACTGACAATAGAGCATCTCTGACCGATTTCGCCAATTGAGAGAGGAGACGGATTCATGAGGAATGCCTCAACGTGGAGGGCCGGGAGGAATAGGTAAAATCGGGGGGGCAATTCTCTCGTCCCCAGCTCCGCTTCGCCACGCGGGCCAGAAACTGATCGTGCCCACCCTCTGCTTGTCTTTCGACCCTCCGTCCCCAGCTCCGCTGGGGACGGACTACCCACGAAGCTCTGCTTCGTCGCGTGCCAAACGACTCGGCCTCTTGAGGAGCGATCTCCCCATCGCCTTTGGGCTGTCGCCTTTGAGTCAGACCGATGCG
>JAYTWO010000324.1:0-3920 GCA_043743415.1 Planctomycetota bacterium | reverse complement strand
GCGATTTGGCGAATGCACCCGGCCTCGTCCCTGCGGGTGAGTCCAGCATCAATGCGGACGAAGAGACAACTGCCGATTGATGCCTCTCACCAGGGCTGGCCCCTCGTAGATAAACCCAGTGTAGAGCTGGATCAGGCTGGCCCCGGCGTTGAGTTTCTCGATGGCGTCCTCGGGGGTCATAATCCCGCCGACGGCGATGATCGGCAGGCGGCCTTCGCTTCGGGTGTGCAGGTAACGCACCACCTCGGTCGAACGTTTCGTCAGCGGGGCGCCACTCAGTCCGCCCATCCCGATCTGCTGCACCCGCTCTGCCGAGGTCGTCAGCCCCGCGCGAGAGATCGTCGTGTTCGTCGCCACGACTCCGGCCAGCTTCGTCTCCGCTGCGATCGCGATGATGTCGTCGAGTTGCGGGTCGGCCAAGTCCGGGGCGATCTTCAACAGCAGTGGCTTCGGCGCGGGCTGGCTCTGGTTGTAGTCCTGCAGCTTGGTCAGGAGCTTCGTCAACGGATCGCGGTCTTGCAGTTCACGAAGGCCCGGAGTGTTCGGCGAGCTGACGTTGACGACGAAGTAATCGACGTAGGGGAAGAGCTTCGCCAGGCAGGTCAGGTAGTCGCTCTCGGCGTCCTCATTGGGAGTGACCTTGTTCTTGCCGATGTTCGCTCCCAGGAGGATTCGCCGCTGGGTCGGGACGCGCTTGAGCCGCTCGACGACCACATCGACGCCGGAGCTGTTGAACCCCATGCGGTTGATGATCGCCCGATCGGGAGGGAGCCGGAACAGCCGCGGGCGGTCGTTGCCGGGCTGGGGGCGGGGCGTCACGGTGCCGATCTCGACAAACCCGAAGCCGAACGCCTCCCACCCCTCGTTGACCGTCGCATCTTTATCGAGCCCCGCAGCCAGCCCCACCGGATTCGGGAACTTCAGCCCGAAGACTGTCCGCTCCAGCCCCGACGGTAGCCCTCCACTGGCCAGCCGGACAAGTGGCAGCATCCCCGGTATGCGGGCGGCAGTGCGCAGCATCGCAAAGGTGAGGTGGTGGGCCGTTTCGGCATCGAGCCGGAACAGCAGCGGGCGGATCAGAGAGCGGTACAGCATGGTGAGTGGAGTGTGGCCGGAAGGGTGTTTCGGTGAGCAATCGTAGCAGAATTCGTTAGAATTCTGCCGTCCTCTTCGCTTCATACCACAGACGGCAGAAGTCTGACGACTTCTGCTACGGCGAGATTCTTATGCGTCGCATTCAGATCATCGACTCCCACACCGGCGGTGAGCCAACTCGCACCGTGATAGCGGGCGGGCCGGACCTCGGGCGCGGCTCGATGGCCGAACGCCGCGAGATCTTTCGCAGCCGCTTTGACGACTACCGCTCCGCCATCGTGAACGAGCCGCGCGGGTCGGATGTGATCGTGGGGGCCTTGCTGTGCGAGCCGGTCGACCCGAGCTGTGTGGCGGGGGTGATCTTCTTCAACAACGTCGGCATGCTGCATATGTGCGGACACGGCACCATCGGCCTGGCGGTGACGCTGGCTCACCTGGGGCGGATCGGACCGGGGACGCATAAGCTGGAAACGAACGTGGGGGTGGTGACGTTTGAGTACCACGGCGAGAACCGGGTCACGCTGGAGAACGTGCCGTCGTACCGGTATCGGGCCGATGTGCAGATCGAGTTGCCGGAGAGTGTCGCCAGTCGCTCCGCGAAAGAGCGTTCTTTGGCAGAGCAAAAGACGACACTCACCGGCGACATCGCGTGGGGCGGGAACTGGTTCTTCCTGGTCAAGGACTATCCGGAGCCGATCGAACTCGCGCGGGTCGAGCGGCTCAGCGAAGTCTCGCGGGCGGTGCGGCGCGTCCTCGACCAACAGAAAATCACCGGCGAGGACGGCGGCGAGATCGACCACATCGAACTCTTCGGCCCCCCCGCCAACCCCCACAACCACAGCCGCAACTTCGTCCTCTGCCCAGGGAGTGCCTACGACCGCTCCCCGTGCGGGACGGGCACGAGCGCCAAACTCGCCTGCCTCGCCGCCGATGGCAAGCTGGCCCCCGGAGCCATCTGGCGACAAGAGAGCATCCTCGGGAGCGTCTTCGAAGGCTCGTACCGCCAAGACGGTGCCAAGATCATCCCCCGCATCACCGGCACCGCGTACGTCAACGCCGAAGCCACGCTGCTGCTCGACCCGCGTGATCCGTTTGAGATGGGGATACGCGTGGACGGTCACGGGGCTTGAAGCGGGTCAACCATTCGGGTTGTCGATCAGTGCCTTCAGCCTCGCCGCCAGTTCCGGAGGGAACCGCTCACACCACGACTCATCGATCAACTCGACATCGATCATGTCGATCAAGTGCATGCGATCTTTGGTCCTGTACGAAGTCAGTTTCATCCGCACCAGGGCTTCGAGCTTCAGAGTGCGATGAGCCTTGATGTCGACCGCTTCGGACACATCGGGAGCAGCCACGAGATCGGTGGGGTAGACTTTCTCCCCGGCGTACAGCACATGCACCGCATCGCGGGCGCGGGCGTCGGGGCCATCGAGAAACATGTCGATGCCCGCAGCGTGTCGGTAGACGAATCCCGCCGCTTCCATCGCCGCTTGAGCGGCTGGCCAGTCGGAGCGCCGCAGCAGAATGTCGACATCGCGTGTCGTCCGCACCGCCGCTTCATCGGCCTGAGCAACCCAGGCCCGCACGGCGTTGCCACCGATGATGGCATAGGGCACGCCCGCTTGTTCCAGCGTGCGAGCGGTCCGCTCCAAACGCTCCTGGATCTTTTCCACAGCACGGTCCATTCTGCGCCACAGCGCTTCGCCGGTGAGATGAAAAGGAATGGAGGCCATGACTTCGCCTTTGAGTTCAAAGCTCCAACGGGCATTGGTGAACTGAATTCTGGTTTCTGATCGTATCCAAATGAGTATGGATGACGCCAGACTCCGCACATCGAAGTCTTTGTTGAGTTCACCGGTTCAACAATCTCCGGCACTTTGTTCTCTGTGACCCGAGTACCTATGATCGGTCGCAGGGGATGGGTGGGTGCCAATCCCCTGGCTGCTTTCCCCACGTGCATTCTTCCCAGACAGGCCTTCAAGCATGAGTTCCGGACAGCGGGTGGTGATCGTCGGTGGCGGAGTCATCGGGGCGGCGTGTGCCTACTATTTGAGGCAGGCCGGGCGGGAGGTCACGATCCTCGACAAGGGGTTGTTCGGGAGGGGCTGCTCACATGGGAACTGCGGCTACCTCAGCCCGAGCCACGTCCTGCCGCTGTGCAAACCGGGGGCGATTACGAAGACGCTCAAGTCGATGTTCAACAATAACTCGGCGTTCTATCTGCGGCCGCGCGTCGACTTCAAGCTGTGGGGCTGGCTACTCAAGTTTGCCCGGTACTGCAACGAGGCCGACATGCTGTCGACGGGGCGAGCGCTGCATGGGTTGCTGCAATCGTCGGACAGCGAGTACCGGCGGCTGCTCTCGTCGGAGCTGACGCAGACCGAGTGGGACACGACCGGGATGCTGTTCGTCTATGCGACGCAGAAGTTGTTTGAGGAGTACGCTCACACGGATGCTCTGCTGCGGAAGGAGTTCGGCGTGGGGGCGAAGTCTCTCGATGGGAAGCAACTGGTCGAGTTGGAGCCTGCCCTCAAGCCGGGGCTGGCCGGGGCCTTTCAATACGACACCGATAGCCACCTGCGTCCGAACGAGTTGATGGCCGCGTGGAAGCGGCGGCTGATCGAGATGGGCGTTGAGATTCACGAGAACACCGCAGTCACCGGGTTCGTCGAAGCGGGTGGCCAACTCCAGGCCGCCCGCACCTCCCGCGGCGACCACATTGCCGATCAGTTCGTCCTCGCAGCCGGAGCGTGGACGCCACTGCTCGGTAAAACGCTCGGCTACACGCCGCCGATCCAACCGGGCAAGGGGTACTCGATCAC
>JAYTWO010000323.1:0-12619 GCA_043743415.1 Planctomycetota bacterium | reverse complement strand
GACGTGCTGCGAGTGACAGGTGACATGCAGAGCACGCTCAAACAGGAAATGCTCTGGACTCGGAAAATGAAGAGGTGGTCAGCCGCAGATGAACACAGATGAACGCAGATGAACACAGATCAGAGAGGAATCAGGGCGATGTCCTCTCGCAGCAGAGCCTCTTCATCTGCGTTTATCTGTGTTCATCTGCGGCCCCCCCCCCTTGAATCATTTCGCGCCGAATGCAATGGCTGCCTACTTTTCTGATGCACACACTTCCCCGGCAGGACTGAGGGTTCCGATTGGCGGTTCCTCCCGGTTGGTCCCTATACTCCGCACCATGAGCCAGGGATTTCTCGGATTCGATTCGTCGTTGATGCTGGACGTGGTCGTGTGCGCCCTCGTCCTCGTCGTGCCCGTCATCATTTACAGCTTGTACTTGGTCAAGGTGCGAAGGCACTACGCCCTCCACGCGACGATCCAGACAACGCTGGCCGTGGTGCTGCTGCTGGTGGTCGTCGCCTTTGAGGTCGACATGCGGCTGCATGGCGGCTGGCAGAACATCGTCAACAAGCACCCCGAGGCTCCGCGCGTCACGGGTGAGGCGCTGTCGCAAGTCCGCATGATGTTGTGGGTGCATCTGGTGTTCGCGGTGTCGACTCCGCTGCTGTGGATCACGACGCTGACTCTGGCCTGGAGGCGTTTCGCCAAACCACCCCAGCCGGGCCTACACAGCCGCACGCACAAGACC
Source organism: Planctomycetota bacterium (assembly GCA_043743415.1). Taxonomy (GTDB): domain Bacteria; phylum Planctomycetota; class Planctomycetia; order Planctomycetales; family Planctomycetaceae; genus TH-plancto1. Next base: position 11,889 of record JAYTWO010000323.1, on the reverse strand, counting down.
CTAGGCTGGCTGGCCACGCTCGATCTGGTGCTGACCTCGGTAACGGGGCTGGGGTTTTACTACCTGGCGTTTGTGCGGTGATTCAGATCGACGCCGTACGTAATGTCGGTAGAATGACTGTGGTATGACTTCGTCACGCACCGCAGAACGGATAATTCGCCATGATCCAATTGGTTCTCACAGAAGATCAGCAGCGACTGATTACAGAGTCGACAGAGCCGGTCGAGATCGTCGGTCCAGCGGGGAGAGTGCTGACCACGGTCTTGCATGGATATACCGAGTCTGAACTCCGGGAAGTGGCGGAAGAAGCACGGAACTTCACTCCCGTGGGGACTCTGCGGGAACTCCTCGATCGACTGAAGTCGTCGCAGCCGGTGGGGTAGAAACACTTTGAGGATGAAGCCAACTCTAGTCGAGTAAGCGTTTCCTTCTGTAATGGTTGTCGCTCTTCTGTACTCGTGATGAGAGGCTTTATGTGAGGAAGATAATCGGTGGATGTCTCTTGAATCGCACTTAGGAACAGTCCCGAAATAAGTTCCGATTTTCGCCGTAGGACGGACTTCTAGTCCGTCCTGTAAAAGACGGACTAGAAGTCCGTCTTACGTTCTGCAAATCCGCTTCTTATTCCGGGACAGTTCCTTATTCCCCAGTAGAGAACTCAATCTTGGCGAAGGAATCTCATGTCACTGCATCGATTTACTGTCGTTCCTGGACAGCGTATTGAAAATCGGCTGGCCATGCTTTGGCTGCAAGACCACCATGTTCAGAAAGTGATGGATGAGCTGGAACCCGTCCTGCGGACGATTCCAGACCAGGCGGGCGAGACATTTCACTTCGAGGGCGAAGAGTACTGGCACCTCGCACATCAGTCGTATGAACTGATCTATCAAATCCTGGCGGACGATTGCCAGGTGAGGTTAATCGACATCCGCCCCATCCCGTCCCGTGGTAGGCCAGAGCGGTTGTGATTACCGGAGGGTCATCAACAACCCCCGGACCTCCATGACCTGCGAACCGGGAATCTTGGTCGCACTCAGCTTCAACAGCCCTCGGCCAGCGGACAAGTCGAACTCTCCCAACCGCAGGCGTTTGAAGTCCTTGACCAGTGATTCCCCTTCGCGTTTCACGCGGTCGTGTTCATCGCCACGAGCAGGTGGGTCATGCGGCTCGGTGATCTGGGCGGTGATGCGTTGGTCCCCGAACTCGACTTCGATTTCTGACCAGGCGACGAACTCCTATTCTGGCAGCGAGTGGCTCTTTCCACCAACGCGGAGGCCAGTGCCCACGTAGAGATGGCCACGGGACGGTCCGCGCGGTACGCTGTCGGTTGTCACCCTGCTCGGTGTCTCGTGTCAGGTCGCTCCCATGTGCCGATGGACAGTTCGACGAACGATCGCTCTGGCTGGGTGCTTGACCATGCTGGTTTCGTCGGGTGTTTTTGGACAGGGGACACCAGCGGCAGCGGACCACTCGACTTCGGTCTCGTGGAATCTCCTGTTCATTGGCCCGGAGCAGGCGGTGCCGATTTCAGTCACGGTGACTGCCGACGAGGGACCGCTGGTCAAACGCCGCACACTGGCGGGGATGCTGCTGACGCGGTTTGACTCCGACAAGAACGGCATGCTTTCGGAGACCGAGGCGGCTCTCCTGCCTCTGGGGGCCAAAGCCTCGGGACCGGGGCTGGGCGACCAGTGGAAGACGCTCGATCGCTCGCCGACCGACGAGAGCCTGTCGGTCGACGAACTCACCACCTTCGTCAACGAGCAACTCGGGCCCGCGTTCCAGATGTCGACGCGCCCCCCACGACTGGCGCAGAGCGTGCAACTGGTCGAGCGGCTCGATCAGGATGATGACGCCTCGATCTCCGAGACGGAATTGCTGTCGGGAATCTCAATGCTGCGATCGTCGGATCTGGATGATGACGAATCAGTTTCGGTCGGCGAACTGCAGCCGTTCCCCCGCCAGCAAGTCCTGCAACGCCCAATGACCCCCGAAGCGATTCAAGCTCCGATCATTCCCGTTGATCGCGACGACGAAGTGCGGGTGGCCGTCGATCGCGTCCTCAGCGCGCACGGACGAGACGCGAACGGGAAGTCGGTGGCGCTCACCCGCATCCAGACACCGGCTGGAAAGCCCGAGGCTTACGATGCCGACGGCGATGGCCGGTTGAATGCGGTGGAGTTGACGACCTGGGTCCAGGACCGAAAGCCGGTAGTGAGCATCGTGGCCACGTTGGGAAAGGGGCGTCCCTCGTCCGTGCAGATTCAACAAGGGGCCGACTCTCAGACCGGGACGATGGTCTCGACAACGGTGGGCGGAGCGGGGGTCGATGTGAACGCCATCAACAACAAGTTCGAGCAGTCCGATTCGACCAAGCTGTATCGCATTCGGTTCCTGACCTCGGACCGCGACAAGAACGGGTATCTTGACGAAACCGAGTACGCCTCGATCCAACTCCCCGCAGCGTTCAAGGATGTCGACGCCAACGGGGACGGGATGCTGTACCGGGACGAGATGACACCGTTTCTGGAGTTCGATGCGATCGCGATTCAGGCCCGGATCGAGATGCTGGTCGGCGATGAGGGGAAGACGCTGTTCGAGCTGCTGGATGGCAACGTCGACCGCCGACTGACCATGCGGGAACTTCGCGAGGGGTTCGTTCGCCTGGCCGCTGTTGACCGAAACCACGATGAGCGAGTGGCGCAGTCGGAGCTGGAAAGTCGGTATCGGCTGACGTTCTCGTTCGGACGGAACCAGAGCTTTACGTCGAATGCGAACCCGATGAACATGCCGTTGACGCCACGTTTGCGGAGTCAGGCGAACGGCCCCGTCTGGTATCGGCGGATGGATCGCAACCTCGATGGCGACATTACCTGGCGCGAATTCCTCGGCAGCCGCGAACAGTTCGATCAGCTCGACACGAACTCGGACGAGATGATCGATGTCACCGAGGCGTCCGTCCAGGCGGTGTCGCCGTAGCGTGGGCTTCAGCCCGTGCGTCTTCCTTAGACGAGCCTACCGAGTAGGACGGCCTTTCCAGGCCGTCTGGTCGCATTTTCTTACGGCGAGACGGCCTGGAAAGGCCGTCTTACGGCGAGACGATGACCGACTGCTCGCCTGACTGCAATTTCTCAGGGATCTGATGACCATGACACACGGGGGATTGGACGCCTTGCGTCACAAAGAAGTCGTGGTCGATCTGACCAGTCCGTACGTGGTTCTGGGCACCCTGATCGGCGAGGACGGGGCGTATCTGGTCCTGGAAGATGCGGACGTTCACGACCTGCGGGACAGCACCACCACCCGCGAACAATACGTTGTGGAGGCTCGCCGTCACGGCATCCAGGCCAATCGAAAATGCACACGACTCCGCAAAGAGGAAGTCGTGTGCATTGCGAAACTGGAAGATGTGCTCGCCTGAGTTCAGGCCACCTCAGAACTATTCCTTCTTGGGCTCTTCCTTCTTTGGCACGGCGAAGCCCGCCTTCTCGAACGCAGCGTCCGAGAAGACCAGTGCGACCTGATCGTCACCTGTCGCCGCAGCGACCTTGCCCTGGCACTTCTCACAGCAGAACTGCACTTCCACGCCGCCGACCTTGGCGGTCTTCTCGGCATTCAGCTTGGCACCGGAGATCGGGCACTTGGCCTGCTTGGCCTGGCCGGTCGCGGCCAACTGGAGGTTGGCCTTGGTGGCGAACTTGGCGGTGTCCTTGGCGAATGCCTTCGGGCAGTTCTCGCAGCAGAAGTAGACCTTGCCGCCCTTGTAATCGACCGTCTTGTCTTCCTTGGCCGCAGCTCCGGAGACCGGGCACTTCTGATCAAACTTCGCAGCTTCCTTCTTGGCATCTTCGGCAACGACGAAACCAGCAACCAGCATCAGACACAGTGCAGCAGCAGCACGCTTCATGGGAAAGTCCTTCACGAGAATGGCGAGTCCACAATCCGACCATCGCTCCAATCGGTCCCGTAGGGAGTTTCGAAAGTGCGGAGCGACAGATCACACTCAGTTTATACCAAGGGCCTGTTCGAACCGCCAGAGAAGATGCCAGTCGGTGTGTGCATCTCGTTGAGGGTGTGTGCATCAGGAAAGTCGCTTAGAGCGGGGGATCCTGTACCACTCTTTCCCCCCGGTCAGCTACACTGAATGAATCAACCCGTGTTGACGTGTGGAGTGGTCATGGCCTTGCAGAAACTCAGAGACATTGTCGCCTTTCGCTTCGCGGCAGGGCGTCCTTTCGTGGATCGAACGGCGACACTCAGTTCCGTCTTGGTGCTCATGCTGTGCTTGAGCGTCACGGCCCATGAAGCCGGGGCGGCAGACCTCCAGGTCCAGCCCGCGACCGTGCAGATTGGGGATGCCTTCTCGCAGGTACAGGTCGTCGTTTCCCTCGACGGGAAGGACGTGACCCGCACGTCGACCTATGAATCGGCCAATACTCAAGTGGCCCGCGTTGACGCCACGGGGCTCGTGCAACCGGCCAGTGCGGGGCAGTCCCAGTTGACTATCCGCGCGGGAGGCCAGACGATTCAAGTCCCGGTCGAGGTCACTTCATTCGACCGCGCCCGGCAAATCGACTTCGTGACCGAGGTCGAGCCGCTGCTGACGCGCTACGGCTGTAACGCGGGTGGGTGTCACGGCAAGGCCACGGGGCAGAACGGGTTCAAGCTGTCGCTGTTTGGCTTCGATGGAGTGTTCGATCACCAGGCGATCGCCACCGATGCGAGGGGTCGCCGCATCTCGCGCTCCGCAGCTCGCCAGAGTTTGATGCTGCTCAAGGCCACTGCCCAAACTCCGCACGGGGGAGGCAAGCGCTTCGCGGTCGACAGCGAGCCGTACAAGATTCTGATGGCCTGGATCGAGTCGGGGGCCCCGGCCAGCGCCCCGACCGTGCCGCGCGTGCAAGCCATCCGCATCGAGCCGCGCGAGGCGTTGCTCGCTCCCGAGGCCCTTCAGCAACTGCGTGTCGTCGCGACCTACTCGAACGGCACCGAGCGCGATGTCACGCGGCAGGCCGACTACGCGAGTAATCTCGATGTCGTCGCCCGCGTCGATGACCAGGGTCTGATCACTGCCAACGTCCACAGCGGCGAGGCCGCGATCATGGCCCGCTTCATGGGACAGGTCGCCGTCTTCACCGCCATCCGCCCCCACGGCAGCCCGCTGGCAGCGATCCCGGACTTCCAGCCAATCAACGAGATCGATCGCCTCGCCGTCGAGAAGTGGAAGAAGCTCGGCATCCTGCCGTCACCGGTGTGCGATGACCCGACGTTTATCCGGCGGATCACGCTCGACCTCTGCGGACGGCTACCGACGATCGACGAGACGAAAGCCTTCCTGGCCAGTACCGATGCGAATAAGCGGCAGCAACTCATCGACCGGCTGCTCGACTCGCCGGACTACGCGGCCTTCTTCGCCATGCGCTGGGGCGTGATCCTCCGCAACTCGCAACTCGCCGGGTCAACCAAGGCGGCGTATGCCTTCCACAACTGGATCAAGGAGATGCTCGGCAAGAACCGCCCCTACTCCGAGTTCGTGCGCGGCATCGTCGCAGCCAGTGGCGAGTGGCAGGACGCCCCGGCCATCAACTGGTACTGGCAATCCCGCGACGATCAGCTCCACACGACGACCGCCGACACGGCCCAGTTGTTTCTGGGAATCCGGTTGCAATGTGCCCGCTGCCACCACCATCCGTATGAGCGCTGGGGGCAGGAGGACTACTACGGACTGGCCGGGTTCTACACGCGGCTCGGTCGCAAGAGCTTCGGCGAGCCGCCACCGTACTTCAGCTCGCCGACTGTCTCGACCGGGGAGAAGAACCCGCTGACCGACAAGGCCCCCGAGCCGAAATACCCGGACGGGGAGTACGCGAAGTTCACCTCGGAGGATGACCCGCGTCACGCCCTCGTCGACTGGATGGTCCAGGAGAACAACCCGTACTTTGCGAAGGCGTACGTCAATCGCATGTGGGGCCACTTCTTCGGTCGCGGCCTCGTCAGCGAGGTCGACGACATGCGGGCCACCAACCCGGCCAGCCACCCAGAGATCCTCGAATTCCTGGCGAAGGAGTTCCGCACCAGCGGGTTCGACATGAAGCGGGCGATCCGCACAATGGTCTCCAGCCGACTGTACCAGTTGTCTTCGGGGCCCCGGCCGGAGAACGCCCAAGACCGCCAGAACTTCGCGCGGTACTACGCACGCCGACTGGTGGCTGAGGTGTTCCTGGACACCGTCGACCAAGCCTGCGGCACGAAGAGCAACTTCGGCAACATGAGCGCGAGCGCCCGCGCCGTCGATCTGCCCCACGAGGGGTTCAGCTCCACATTCCTCGACACCTTCGACCGCCCGCAGCGGGTCTCCGTCTGCGAGTGCGAACGCTCTGCTGCGGCCACGTTGGGCCAGGTGCTGCTGCTGGCGAACTCAGACGACATCGAGAATAAGATCGCCGACGGCAACGGGCGGATCAAGAAGCTGATTGATGCGAACAAGACCCCGGCGGAGATGGTGGAGGAGGTGTACCTCGCGGCCTACTCGCGGCTCCCCAAGGACGACGAACGGACCAGTGCGGTGTCCTACATCGAACTCGCCAGTGACAAGTCGAAAGCGGCTCAAGACCTGCTCTGGGCGGTGCTGAACTCGCGGGAGTTCATGTACAACCACTGAGCCACCCATATGACGGGCACGTTGGCCCGTTCCGCATTCCAAGGATAGGAGGTCGTGATGCAGCCCTCGGTCTACCTTGAAACGAGCGTCATCGGCTGCTTGGCCATGCGGTTGAGCGGTGTTTTGCGGGTCGCCGCCAATCAGCAGACCACGCGCGACTGGTGGGACAATCATCGGCAGCGATATGACCTGTTCGTTTCCCGCTATGTGATTGATGAATGCTCCGATGGCGACCCGGTCGCTGCGCAGGAGCGACTCGTCTTTCTCAACGGAATTCCGCTGTTGGAAGTCAGCGACTTAGCTGTAGATCTCGCGGAAACGTTGGTCCTGAAAGGACCGCTGCCACTCAAAGCGGCCATTGATGCGTATCACATTTCGTAACCGTTCACACCCTGGTCATTACGCAGAGGGACATCGAGCTGTCGATTCTCTGCTCTCCCACAGAGAGGGCTGGCGACATGGCTCGTGGAGATGGAGTTTTTTGCCCGTGAGCAGGCTGCTTCCAGAGGCAGAGGCTGGAACACTAATCTTCGCTAATCATCGCTAATCCGGAGGCCCGAATCGAAACGCGAACGAGTCGTGGATGACGATTCATGGGGGCAGTTCCACCCTCTTAATTAGTGTGGATTAGTGCGGATTAGTGTTCCCTGACTCTTCCATTCATGGCCCCAGGTGTGGTAGCGCAGTTGGAGAGAATCATCGAAGTGACGGGGTGTGAACGGTTACCACATTTCGTTGGCCGCAGTGCATGGAGTAGAATACATTCTGACATGGAACTGCAAACACATCGCCAACCCGGCACTCAGACTACGCATCGAATCCGTCTGTCGTGGAATGGGATTCGAACCACCCGTGATTTGTACGCCGCAGGAATTTTTGGAGATCAATGATGTCACCTGATCCCGTCGTGGCTGAGATCCGTGAGATCCGTGAGCGGATCGCCGCCCAGTTTGACTATGACATCACCGCCATAGGTCGTGACGCGCGCGAACGCGACGCCGCCGGAGACCGAGTGGTCGTCCGCCGAGAACCCCGCCCCGCCGTCCAGCCGATCCGCCTTCCGGCAAAGACAGCTTGATGAGATCCATCGGGTGCTCGTTCCCCATTTCCATGCTTACAACCAGGACGATGTGGCGGCAATCGGTCTGGACCCTGTCGACCTTATCGCCGGTGACCTCCCGCGTCGGCAGCAACGACTGGTGTAAGCATGGGCCGAGCTGCATCAGGAAGAGTTTCTGGCGGATTGGCAGCGTCGACGGGCCGGGAATTTGCCACTCCCGATTGCCCCCTGGGAGTGAACTCCGATGAACCATCTGATCTGTCGTGTTCGCCAATTTCGGATCATCGCGCCGTATACGCTGGCGGTGGGCTTTGAGGATCAAACCGAGCGGGTGATCGACTTCCAATCCGTTTTGGCTGGCGAACTGTATGGTCCCTTGCGCGAGTTGTCGTTCTTCCGCCAAGTGATGATCGATCCGGAGATTCATACGCTGGTGTGGCCGAACGGGCGGACTTCGATCCCGCGATGTTATACGATTGGCCGAAGTACGTGCAGGCATTGGCCGCTCGGGCCCGGACTTGGGAACTTCACCCTGCCTGACATTCCCAACGACGGTTGAAAATCTGCTGTCCCTCGGACAAACCGAAAGCCGCCCCAGACCTGCACTGGGCGGGGCTGGAACTGTGTGTTCTTCCCCGCCGAAACATCCACTCACTGATTTGGAAACCTCATGCTCACCCGCACACTTGGACTGGCTTGTCTGATCATTCTGTCTGCGGCCTCGGTTCAGGCGGATGAACTCCCGCTGTTGTTCACGGAGGACTTCGAGTCCGGGAATCTCTCCCGCTGGTCGGCGACCGACCCCACCGCCTGGAAGCTCGAAACCGAGAATGGGTCGCAAGTCCTGCATCAGTTCCGCCAGAGTCAGCTCGCCACACCCGTCCGTTGTCCGTTCAATCGGGCGGTGGTTCGCGGGGTGAGCGTGGGCGATTTCCAGTGGGATGTCGATGTGCAGTCGACCGCAAAGGACTATCCGCATCGCAGCCTGTGTCTGTTTTTCGGGTATCAAGACCCGTCGCACTTCTATTACGTGCATCTGGGACAGAAGGCGGACGACCACGCAAATCAGGTTTTCATCGTCAACGGCGCTCCGCGACTGAAGATTTCGAAGACCTCGACGGACGGGACACCGTGGGACGACCAGTGGCATCACGTGCGGATTCGTCGACAGGTCGCGTCGGGCGGGACGCAGGTCTACTTCGACGATCTACAGACGCCTGCCATGACGGCCAGCGACACAACGTTCGCCTGGGGCGAGGTGGGGATTGGTTCGTTTGACGATACGGGTCGATTTGACAAATTGGAATTGCGAGGCGTACCGGCGGCGCGTTAGATATGGTGTGGCCCGATTTCCTCCCCGTGTGTTTTGCTCTGGAACTGCCAATGTTGTCCCGCGCTCTGCTGGCTGGTGTGGTCTGTCTCGTGATGCAGGTTTCCCTGCAAGCAGAGCCGACCGTGTTCCTTCGTGGCAAGCGACTGACCTATCGCCATTTCGTCTATGGAGAGGTCAGTTCCTCAGCGCGGCGGGCGGGTACGATCAACCTGGGGTACGCTCACGGATTGCAGCTGGGGCAAGAAGTGGGCGTGCTGCGTCGCAGTGAAGGGAAGCTGCTGCCCATTGGCGTGCTGCGGCTGGTGAAGGTGCGGCCCAGCGAATCTTACGGAGAATACGAGGGAGAGTTCCATTTGCAGCGAGAAGATATGGTGATCGTCTCTGCCCGAGAGCTGAATCTGTGGCAGGGGAGTTCGCGGTCCGACCAAATGGTGATCAAGTCGCTCTTGTCGAGAAGTGGGAAGGGTTACGACACCGGGGATGTGACACTGGCGATCCTGAATGAAGTCGGGCGTGACGATGACCTCAGTGCGAAAAAGCCTCCCGTGCTGCATGTCAACGCGGACGCGTATTCCATGCAGAGTCATCAAGCCCACATCACGGTCAATCGGGGAGCGTTTCGCCCCGCCAGCAGCGACGAAGACGGGTCCGCGAATATGCTCTCGCTGGAGGATCGACGATTGAGTCCCGATCAGTCGACCCTCGATTTGGAAACGGCCCTGTCTCGGTTTGTGTCGACCAATGCCACGGGCAAGGTCGATGTCGATTTGGGGAGCCTGCAAATGTTGGCCAGCGATCGGTCCGGCCTGGTCGACCCCGAGGAAGTGCGAGCCGACCTGGAAGACGCGAATGCCCGGATTCGGAACTTGATCCGACCGAAGTAGCTGTAGTTGGAGTTCAGCCTTTAGGCTGCCTCTGGCCTCGCTCGGCTCTCATCCAGAGGCAGCCTAAAGGCTGAACTCCCACCGTCGATCGATTCACACCGGGAGCAGGTCCGGGGTTTCGAGAGAGCGGTAGGAGGTCTTGACGGTTTTAAAACCGAGCGAATGGTAGAGCTGGATGGCACGCTGGTTGTCCGCCGTGACCTCCAGCGCCACCCGCTGGATGCCCACCGCCTGGAACCCGGCCAGCGACTTCAGCAGCAATGCCCGCCCCAATCCGGCTCCTCGATGTAACCGGCAAATCCCGATGTTCTGAATCGCCCCCGCGTGTCGCGCCGATTGCAGCCCTTGCACCGTTCCCACCGGAATCGGCCCGGTGAACTCATTCGCCACAAACCGAATCAGCCATGTCGCCTGCGGGAGGAATGAGGGGTGATGGGCGATGTCGTGCATCAGATTCCGGCACCCGTCGAGCACTCCCAGGCACGGAAATAATTCCGTATCCGGCTCCCCGTTGAAGCTGTGATATTTGGCCTCGGCATGCTGCTCGCACAGGCTGGGATGCCACCCGGACCAGACGTACCCCTTCGGTAACTCGGCGCGCGGCAACGTCCGGCGGAGGTCGATCTCCATGCGAAATCGTTTGAAGTGGACGGTGGACATCGGAGGCAACCGCAGGGCGAAGCGTTCTTCTGCCTTTAACGCTACAGCCTGGTGGGCGGTTGTCAACTGGCGTTGTGACAGAAAGGGTGAGTTCCGGCGTAGCGACCTTGGCCAGAAGGTGGGCGAACGCTCTCGGCGTTATCGATCGGGGATGACGCTCACGCGAGCTGCCTCATTCGTTGAAGACCGGCTCCGGAAGCCCACGTTCTGGTGAACGTAGCGACGAGACTCCCGCTCAATTCCGCGTCAGGAACTCATCTGTGTTGAACAGCAGCCGAGCCAGACTGGTCCAGGCCGCCGAATCGGCCAGCGGGGTGTCCATGAACCCCGACGGGACCAGCTTTGAGGCGGCTTCGGAATCGCGGGTGTAGAGGGCTTGCTGGCGGGTCCAGTAGTCGAAGAGGAGCTGCTGCTCGACAGCGGATGGCTCGCGGATCAGGCACAACCGGAACATGCGTCTGACTCGTTGGGCCGTATCGGCGGTCGGCTCATGGACGACGCGGTCGGCCAGCTTCCGGGCCAGTTCGATGAACATCGGGTCGTTGGCCACAGCGAGAGCCTGGAGCGGGGTATTGGATCGCGAGCGGCGGGTGCAGACCGTACTGAACTCGGGCGAGTCGAACGTGGTCAACAGCGGGTACGGGGCACTGCGGTAGAACATCGTGTAGAGCGTGCGGCGATAGCGGTCGGGGCCGGTGGTCTCGGGCCAGTCCTTCTTGTTCTGGGTGAAGCTGTAGACCCCGGTGGGTTGAGGAGGGTGGACTCCGGGTCCACCGATGCGCGGGGTGAGGGCTCCGGAAGTGGAGAGGATCAAGTCGCGGACGATCTCGGCATCGACGCGGACGCGCGACTGCCTTGCGAGCCACAGGTTGCGGGGGTCGAGGGCCACTGCTGCGGGAGGCTCGGCACTCGATTGACGATAGGTCTGTGAGGTCACGATAAGCCGGTGCAGTTGCTTCATCGACCAGCCGGTCTCCATGAACTCGGCGGCCAGCCAGTCGAGGAGTTCGGGGTGGGTCGGCGGCGTGCCTTGGGCTCCGAAGTCATTCTCAGTCTCGACGAGTCCGCGCCCGAAGTACCTCATCCAGGTGCGATTGACGATCACCCGCGCAGTGAGCGGGTTGTCGCGGCTGACCAGCCAGCGGGCGAGGTCGAGGCGGGTCTTCATCGCGGGTGTGTTGCCAACGACCAGTGCGGCGGGCACAGCGGGCAGCAGTGGTCCGGCCTCGGTGTCGGGGGTCAGGAACTCGCCGCGATCGAGGCGGAACGTCTGGCGCAGCGCGTCGGTGTC
>JAYTWO010000322.1:0-8430 GCA_043743415.1 Planctomycetota bacterium | reverse complement strand
CGGACTGGAAGTCCGTCGTACTCGCCGCTCCCTCTCAACCCCGAGACCCGTAGGTCAGGTTTCACCTGATCGCTCAGGCACAGCCTAACCTCCCTTGCTTCAGCTTGGCCTGGGCCACGTACAATGCCCTGAAGCCAACGAGTTGTGTATCAGGCTGAGAGCGGAGCTGGGGAGCGAGAGATCAACCCTCATCCAACCCTCAATCGCGGGAATTCTCTCCCCGTAAGATAGCCAACGTCGTCTCAGTGCATAAAATCGCCCGGTCGCATCGTCCGGGCTGGAGCTTGAAGGATCGCGATCAGGGAGGCTGAGCATGTCCACGGCGACCGAGTTGTCCGCACTCAAAACAACCATTCGCGAGCAAGCCCACGCCGCCCGCAAGGCCCAGCTCAACAAGGACGAGGTCAGCCAGACCATTGTCGATCGGTTCATGCAATTACCGGAGTATCAGCAGGCGAGGACGGTGATGTTCTATGTTGATGTCCGGACCGAAGTCCGCACGCGGCAGGCCCTGCCCGCAGCGATCGCCAGTGGGAAGCGGATCGTGATCCCCTACTGCGAGGACGGCGAACTGGAGCTGTTCCATCTGGAGTCGATGGACGAGTTGGAACTCGGGATGTACCGCATCCTGGAGCCGAAGGCCGAACTGCGCGGCATTCCGGCCAAGAAGACGCCGGTCGAGGAACTCGATCTGGTGATGGTTCCGGGCGTGGCCTTTGACCGTCGCGGAGGCCGGACCGGCCACGGCAAGGGGTACTACGACAAGCTGCTGGAGCACGCTCTGTCGAAGACTCCGCTGATCGCTCTGGCTTTTGAATGCCAGTTGTTCCCGGAGATCCCGATGCAGGATCACGACATTTTCATGGACAAGGTCGTGACAGAAGCGGCGATCTACGAGGGGCTGGGGCGCGGGAAGTAGAACGGAATTGATTCCGTTCCTCGTCACCGAACTCTCGGAGTCCGGTGGTTCATTATCCGCCAAACAAGCCCACGTTCGAAGCGAGTGAGAATCTACCTCGCTGGGAGATAAGCGATATGATGAAGCAGCGCAAGACACCGGATTCGGAGAATCCGGAGACTCAATCGCAGGGCCGCAGGAACGGAATGAATTCCGTTCCACGATCCACCACTACTCGAGCACGAGTGGTGCGAACGGGCTGGTGCGGAACATCTTTTCCGCGATGACCTTCTTGTCGGCATCGGTCTTGGCACCGGCATACAAGAGGCGCAGCTTCTTGATCTTCACCTTGCGAGTCCGCTGGCGAGCCAATTCACGCTGACGTTCGATTCGACCCATGGTCAGTCACACTAACAACTTCGGACGGACTCGCTCACGACAACCCCGATGGCTGCGGCAGGCGGACCGAGAACAATAACGGCTGGCGGCCCAGAAGTCAAACGGGGGCAAGAGTGTCATTGTCAGTTGTCAGTGCATCGTCAGTGGTCAGGCCGAGAAAGACCAGAGATTGCAATCCCTGGGCTTCCCTTTCCATAAACGATCGTCGATAAACGCATCTCGCCGAGTCCCCTGCCTTGAGGTTTGAGTCATGCCCACCCCGTACGCTCAGCCGGAAGGTGTCCGTTGGTCGCTGGCGACCTGGGGCGTGTGTCTGGTTCTGCTGCTGGCCAGCACTCTGAATTACATGGATCGGCAGACACTGGCCAATGTCCAGACGCGGGTCGAGAAGGAATTTGGCCTCAACAATGAGCGGTACGGTAATCTGGAGTTGGGATTCGGATTGGCCTTCGCCGCCGGGGCGATCGTGTTCGGGGTGACCGCCGATCTAGTCAATGTCCGCTGGTTGTATCCGCTGATGATTCTCTTGTGGTCGGCGGCTGGGGCAGTCACGGCGTATTCGCGGTCTTATCACGAATTGATGGTATGCCGGGTGCTGCTGGGGTTCTTTGAGGCGGCGCACTGGCCCTGCGCGCTCAAGACCACGCAACGACTACTGGCACCGAGTGATCGCACGCTGGGGAATAGCTTGCTGCAGAGCGGGACATCGATCGGGGCGATCATCACTCCCATGATCATTCTGTACATGCTCCGTCACGACAAGACTGGCTGGAGGGATCCTTTTCTCGTCATCGGAGTCCTGGGGTTTGCCTGGGTGGTGGCGTGGTTCGCGGTGTCGCACCATGTACCTCTGTCCCCCGAGGCTCACGATGCCGTTGACCGGGATCCCACTGGCTGGTGGACGGACGGAACCTTCGTCCGGCGGTTTCTGGTGCTGATCGGCGTGGTCATCTCCATCAACGTGGCGTGGCACCTGTTCCGGGCGTGGCTGCCGAAGTTTTTGGAGCAGGGGCGGGGCTACACCGAAACCCAGCGGTTGGCCTTTACTTCGGTGTTCAATGGAGCGACCGATGTCGGGTGTATTTTCGCGGGGATCGCGACGGTGTGGTTGCAAGGCCGGGGCCAGACGATCAGTCGCACGCGACGGATCGTGTTCACGGGGTGTGCCGTGTGCTGTGCGACCTCGCTGCTGATCCCGTGGCTGCCAAAAGGGCCGCTGCTGCTGGGAGTGTTGCTGGTGATCGCGGGCGGGTTACTCGGGTTGTTCCCGTGCTACTACACCTGGAGCCAGGACTTGTCTCGCAGCCATCAAGGCAAGGTGACCGGAATGCTGGGCACGATTGCCTGGCTCGTGACCGCTCCGATGCACAAGTTCTACGGCCAACTGATCGACTGGACCACGAATTATAACGCCCAGTTGGTCGCGGCGGGCCAGACGCCGTGGATCGGGCCGTTCGATGCCGGTCTGGCACTGGCGGGCTGTCTGCCGCTGGTCGGGGCGCTGGTGACGTGGCTCTGGTGGGAGGGGCGGGAGGGTTGAGGGGCGGTGACACACGATCGCTTCGCCTCGAAGACTTCGCGTCGCGGCTCAACGGTCGCGAGTCTCAGTTTGCCCAGGGAATCGTGTCCCCGTTGTAACTATCGTAGAACATCCAGCCGATCTTTTCGCTCAATCGGGAGATGTACTCGCGTTTGAAGGGGAGCAGCTCCTGCTCGGTGGATGATCGCTGCACGCGGATCGGAAAGTGGAAGTCGAGATCCTTTGAGTAGATCCGGTCTCCGTGGCCGCTCTCATCCATCTCGGTCACATGAATGTCGGCTTCGGTCCGGCCTCGGTATAGGGTGGTGCTGGTTCCCTCGAACAGGCTGAAGGTCGACAGCTCGACTTCGATCACGTAGTCGGCCTTGAACTGGTTGCCGATTTCCTCGGCGAGTTCCCATTTCGGGTGCGACTCGACCCAGGCCCGTACGTAGTCGGGCTTGATGATGGCGATCTTGTTTTCGCCCAGGCGGTAACTCAGTTGGGCGGCGATCTCGTGATCGATGTGGGGGAATTCGAGGAGCATTTCCTTGGGGGCGAAACAGACGACCGCCACGGTCTTCTCTTTCTTTTTCATCGACAAGCCAGTCTCTTTGTCGAAGTCCGGCTCGATCGACGGTGGCCCACCGATGAGGTAGCTGAGGATCACGAACTGCTGGCATCCGGCCATCAGAACCAGCGACAGGCAGGCTCCCAGTAAGCCGAGCCAGCGTCGTCGGGTCGAGGGTTGGGCGCGCCCGAGTGTCGTCTTTCGCTCCTCGAAAGAACGTCCTTTCGCAGAGCGAATGCCGACACTGCCGACAGGGGATAACGCGATGGTCATCGTGTGATTCGTATTCTCAGGAGAGTGCTCGTCGCGGGTCATCTCAGAACAGCTCCTTGGAGGTCACGTCATAGAACATGTTGCCCAGCCGCAGGGTCAGCTCGTTCACGAACTTTTTGCGGAAGGACGACTCGGACATCTGATCCTTGGGGATCGGGTGGCCATCGGGGTAGTCGATGTCGAACTCCTGTTCGAAGACCTGGGCCATGCGGCGCGGACCGGAGTCCTCCTCGTCTTCGGAACGTCCCCCTTCGAACTGGTAGCCCACGATCGTCCCGGTACAGCGACCGTGGTACATCGTGGGAGTGTGTGGTTCGTGAATCTGGTAGCGCTCGATGCGGATTTCAAACAGGTAACGGGCGTCTGGGATCTCGTTCATCAGGACTTGCGTGTCGTAGCGTCCGCCGTGGGAATCGAGGGCTTCGACCACCCGATTCTGGTTCACGATCGTCAGCTTCTTGAGCTTCATCCGGCGAATCAGTTCGCCTTCCACATCGCTGGGCAGCGTCTCGGCCTGGTCCATTACATTCAGAGGGGCGGTGCAGTGGATGATGATGCCTTTCTGCTCCTCATCGAGTTTGACGCCGGTTGTCGACTCAAACTTCGAGACCGCCTTCGGGTCTCCGATAACCATTTTGCTCATCAGGGCCATGGCGTTAATGCAACCCGAACTGCTCAGCAGCAGGACCACGGCAACTCCGCCCCAAGCGGCGCGGAACGGTGCCGATTTCGGGACGAGTCGGAACATGGAGAGAACCTCACTACGGGAAGACCACCCCCGCGAGGAACGCCCTCACGGCACCCAGCCCAGCAACCTGGCCACCCACTGAGTGACGGCCACCACGCTGAGCGTCAGCAGGATCACCACCAGCGTCAGCACGATGTCTCGGACCCCGAGATACCGCCGACGCCACGCACTGGCCCCACTCCACGGAACCCCGATCACACACAACCCCGCAAACAGGCCCGAGGCTGCGTTCGCACGCAGAGCCCTCCCCCATTGTCCTCGGACGAAATGAGCAAAGGCGGTCGTGCCTCCACAACTCGGGCAGGGGATGTCGAACCAGAATTGGAAGGTGCAGGGGGGCAGCCCGAGCTGTTGATGCGTGCCGAATCCGCTGGGATTCGGCTGCAGCCAGACGGCCAGCAGCAATAGGGTGAGTCCGACCAGTCCCGCAAGAATCAGAGTGACCTGTTCCATGCGGGAGAGGGGCGGAACCTCGGACAGGCGAGGAGAGGGGTTCATGACAGGACCGGTGGTGTATCGGGACGCAGGCGGATCGACAAGACGGGGAATTCGGGGGTTGTGGACCTCTTCGGAGATGTGCCATTCGACGCAACATAAGATTTCACCGTGTGTAGCGTCGATGAACATCGTGTTCAGTGAGGCGGTCCCATCGCCCCGGAGGGGCCAGTTTTCGGTCCAACGGGGCCAAAATGGTCTGCCGATCGGCAGTCTTGGCCGCTATCATGGCTCGGTTCGGACCATTGTGGTACGACGCGGAGCGTCGTCGCTCACGACGCGGAGCGTCGTGCCACATTCAACCTCATCCTCTTCCGGGAGTCTCGCCATGTTCCACTCCGCGGCGAGTCAACGCTCGCATCTCTCCTCGCTGCTCACGCGGCGGGATGCGGTGCGCATCGGCGGGGCCGGGTTGCTGGGACTGGGGATGGGGCACTTCCTGCATGCGGAGGAGATGGTACAACGGGCTGCCAAGGCCAAGTCGGTGATCTTCCTGTACCAGTTCGGCGGACCGAGCCATGTCGACACGTTCGACCTGAAGCTCGAGGCTCCCAGCGGTGTGAAGACGCAATTCGGAGCGATTTCATCGTCGATCCCCGGTGTCCCGGTCTGCGAACACCTTCCGGAAACCGCCAAGATCCTCGACAAGGTGACGCTCATCCGCAGCGTGCATCACACCATGAACAACCACAACCCGGCCGCCTACTGTGCGCTGACCGGGCATACACCGCCGGTCGATGATATCCGTTTGAGGGACACACCGGATCTGTTCCCGGCTTACGGATCGGTCGCCGACCGATTTCTACCGCCCGCGCGGGGGTTGCCGTCGTTTGTCGCTCTGCCGCATGTGATCATGGACGGTTCGGTGACCCCCGGACAGCACGCCAGCTTCCTCGGCAAGACGCATGATCCACTGCTCATTACCCAGGATCCGAATGCGGAGAATTTCCATCTCCCCGAACTCAGCCTCCCCGCCGGTGTCTCCCCAGAGAGACTTCAGCGGCGACGCGAGATGCAGAAACTCTTGAACTCCCAGTTGAAATCGCTGGAGTCCCAGCCGGTGGCGCGGGGCTTCGGCGACTACTTCGACCGGGCGTTTTCGATGCTCAGTTCGCCCGCAGTTCGCGAGGCGTTCGACCTCTCCCAGGAAAAGGTCGAACTTCGCGACCGCTATGGCCGCACAACCTATGGGCAGAGTTGCCTGTTGGCGCGGCGGCTGGTCGAGTCGGGCGTGAAGTTCGTCAACGTCTACTTCTCGAACAGCATCGGCGGACAGAAGCTCGATGGCGGCGGCTGGGACACGCATGGGTTTAACGACACCCGGATGTACCCCATCCTGAAGGCGTGGCAACTCCCGCTGACCGATCACACGCTGCCGGTGCTGCTGAATGACCTGGAGGAACGCGGATTGCTGAATGAGACGCTGGTCCTCTGGATGGGCGAATTTGGCCGGACGCCCCGGCTCAACAGCAACCTCTCGCGCGACCACTGGCCCCGTTGTTATACAGTTCTCGCAGCGGGCGGCGGCATGCCGCGCGGGCATGTCCACGGAGCCTCGGACAAGCAGGGGGCGTACCCCGCGAAAGACCCCGTGACCCTCGGCGACCTCTCGGCCACGATGTTCGAACTCCTGGGCATCCCCGCCGAGACCCACATGCACGACCCCCTCAACCGCCCGTACCCGATCACCGACGGACGACCGATTGCGGAGTTGATCGCGTGAGGAGGAGTTCTCAGTTCTCAGTCAGATGAGAAGCCGCTGTCCCATCGAACTGACGACTGAAAACTGACAAATGACAAATGACAACTTTCCCCCACTCCTCTCCTCTCCCCCCACAAGGCGACCCCACCCCCTCGATGACCAACCCCTCCGCCACTCTCGATCCCACCGAGCACTTCCACACGCCGACCGCGACGTACGACCCTCATTATGTGGAAGGGCTGCAACTCACGCAGCACTACCGCGATCTGGTCACACGCGATGATGTGGCTTGGGAGGTCAGCTACCGGCTGCTCCGCAAGCTCGGTGCCGGGGGGCAGGGGATCGTGTACCTCGCCGATCGCGAGGGGGCGTTCGATGTGTCGTTCCGGCTGGCGCTCAAGTTCTTCCGACCCGACCGGTATCGGTCGGTCGCCGATTACCGCACCGATATGTCGCGGCTGGCCCGGCTGGCGATGAAGCTCTCCCGGTTGCAGCAGGACCACCTGCACGATGTCTACAACGTCGTCGAAAACAAGGGGATCATGATCCAGGCCATGGAGTGGGTCGATGGCTACGACCTGCGGCGGCTGCTGACCCCGCAGATGCTCGATCAGGTCCGCGACACGGTCGACGCCGACCGCTGGGATTACGTGAACGATGTCATCGTGACCCGCACCTCGGAGCAACTGCGGCTGAAGCCGGGGATCGCCATCTCGATCTTGCGGGAGTGTCTGGTGGGGATCGGGGCCTTGCATCGCGAGGGGCTGATTCACGCCGACCTGAAGCCCGCGAACATCATGCTCAAGCGGACCGGGAACACGAAGATCATCGACTTCGGATCGGCCTTCCTGGTCGAGGATCGACCGCCGCACAGCATGTGGACTCCACGTTACGCGGCCATCGAAGTCCAGCAGGGAGCGACGCCGACGCCCGCCTCGGACCTGGCCAGCTTAGGGTACGTGCTGTTCGAGATGCTCTCCGGGCAATACCCGTTCACGGGCGTTCACTCCGAAGAGGAACTCATCGCCGCCAAGAAGCTCCTTCCCAAGCAGTTGCCCTTCCTGCTCCCCGAGGATGTGGCTCGCAACTCCACGTTGGTAAACATGCTGGCTAAGCTGATCGCCGCGAAACCAGAAGACCGCTTCGCCAGTGCCGAGGACGCCGACCTCTCCGAGTACGGGGCTGCCGCCTTCGAGCGGGAGTTGGTCAAGGGCGATCTCTCCAGCGAGTACCAGAACGAAATCCGGTTGTGGCTGGCCGAGTTGGAGTAATGTAGCACGACGCTCCGCGTCGTGAATTACGACGCGGAGCGTCGTACTACAATGGAGTCAATTATCAGCTGTCGGAGTCTTCGACCTCCAGGCAGAGTTCAATGGCTTCCTTAATCCGGCTGAGTAGCCTGTCGAGCGAGCGTGCTTGCGTATGGCAGCCGTGCAATTCTGGCACGCTGGCGACGTAGTACCCCTCGGAGTCTAATTCGATCACGACTTGGAACGTACGGTTCATGGTGCATCCAGCGTAACAGAGATCGATTCTTCAATGTAGCACGACGCTCCGCGTCGTGAATTACGACGCGGAGCGTCGTACCACAATGGCTCATGGTCGCAGGAACACGAACCGCCGGAACTGCACATCGCTCTGCTCCCGCGTCTGGTACTTCTCCAAGTAGCTGCGGTGCAGCTCATCGTCGGGAAACGGCTCGGTCGGCGGGTAACTCTGCATCCCGGCATACGGCAGCGGCTCGACGGTCTTGGCGTAGGTGTTCTGCGGATTGCAGTCCTTATCCCAGCCGACGTTGTGGATCAGGAAGTCGCGGGTCCAGCCC
>JAYTWO010000321.1:0-5426 GCA_043743415.1 Planctomycetota bacterium | reverse complement strand
GTCTGGCGGGATGACAGGCTGGAAGCCTATCCCACGGCGGAAGTCACGAGCGATCAACCGCTCGAAGCGGCCCGCAAGCACCCGCTCACCGCAGAGGTTCTGCGCGAGCAACTCGCTCGCCTCGGAGCCAGTCCGTATGAACTGCGAGACCTCAAAGCCGAGATCAGTGGCGAGCCGATGGTGCCGCTGAGCGTGCTGTCGAAGCTGAGGCAGGGGTTGATCGAGGAGCTGTTGCGGCAGTCGGGCGAGCCACCGGAACGCCGCATCTCCAGCGAGCCAGTCCTCACGGCGCTGCGGGCTACACTGCCGCCCCATGAGCGGCAGGCGAACGACCCGGTGCGGCTGTCGCTGCTCTGCCGATCGCTCAAGCAGGTCGATACCGCGCTCACTGCCGGTGAGCGAAACTTGCTGGCGGACTTCCAGGAGATCAAGGAGTACGGTTACGCCGTCGACATGGCGCGGCAAGCCAAGGCGCGGCTGCTGATCGCCACCCCACGCATCCAGAAGCCGGGCGAGATGGGGATCTTTCGGGCGATGACCAAACCCCAACCGGACGGGATGCTCGTCCGCAATCTGGCGGGGATGGCGTTCTGTGCCGAAGCGGAGATCCCGTTCGTCGCCGACTACTCGCTCAATGTGACGAACGAACTGACCGCTCAGTTCCTGATTGACCAGGGGGCGAGCTGGCTCACCGCGTCGTACGACCTCAACCGCGAGCAACTCTTAGAGCTGGTCGAGGCCGTGCCGCCGCAGTGGTTGGAGGTCGTGATCCACCAGCACATGCCGATGTTTCACATGGAACATTGTGTGTTCTGCGCAGTCCTGTCCCCCGGCACGAACAAGACGAACTGCGGTCGCCCGTGCGACCGGCATGAGGTTCAATTGCGAGATCGAGTCGGCATGGAGCATCCCCTCAAGGCCGATGTCGGTTGCCGCAACACCCTGTACAACGCCACGCCGCAAAGTTCCGCAGAGGTGGTGTCCGACCTGATCCAGCGCGGCATCCGCCAGTTCCGGATCGAGTTCCTCAACGACAACCCCAGCGAGATGCGGCAGGTCATTCGCAGCTATCGCGAACTGCTGGCCGGACGGACCACGGGGCAAGAAGTGTGGACGACCCTGGAGGCGATGAACCGCGTGGGTGTCACACGGGGGACGCTGGAAGAACGGCGGAATCCACTGGCGATTCTGTAGCATGAGCGGTCGGTCAACGAGAAAGCCCACCGGTTGCAACCGGTGGGCTTTGGAATGTCGAGTGGATCGTCGAGCTTAGAACCGCTTCTCGATACCGAAGTTCCAGCGACTCATCCACCACGTATCACGATTGGGACTGATGCTCGGGAAGTCCGGGAAGCCTCGCCAATCGATGGACTCTCCCGCTTTGGCGACACTCCCCACCACGGTCGCGGTGTAACCCACGCGGAAGACGGTGTTGTCAATCCCCGGCAGTTTGCGAACGAGCGGGATCATTTCCAGTATCTTCATCTCGGCCGTGAACGTTTGCTCGAACAAAGGCGAGACATGGCTGACGGTGCGTTTGCTGTTGAAGCGGGCGTCCGTGGCCAGCATATCCAGACCGTTGCCGAACAGGAGCAAACCCATTTGGTCACCGATGTTGTTGCCAGACTGGTTGTAGTTCTCCTGATTGCCCATCAAGCCCACGACCGACTGACCCCAGAGTTTGAACCCGTCGCCAGATCCGAAGTCGTAACGCAGGCCCACCTGCGGCCCCGCCAAGTGCGATTGCACCGAGTTGTTCAGCCTCGCATCCACCAAGTCGTACACGGCGAGTAGCGTGCCCGGGAGCGGTCGATAGGTGTTCGCAGCACCAGCACCACCAGCACCACCACCACCACCCGAGGTGATCAAAAAGTCATAATCGAACCCGCTGTCAATCCCATGAAAGCGGAATTGATCGTCGATCGACATGTAGCGGCCCCCAATCAATGGTCGAACTTTGATCGCCCCACGGTCCACGACGGGCGTCATGTAGTAGTTGAGATCACTGCCCAACACCGTCGACTTGGTGTCCATGTGATACAACAAGTCATACTTGGCCGTCCCCAAATTGCCGGTGATTCCACCCAGGAAGAGACTGCTCGAAAACCCCCAGTCGAGTGGGATGGCCCCATTTCGGGTGAACAGCAGACGCCCATTGGTCGCATTGATGATCTCTTGTGTGATGGGGATGCCATTGATGCTCTCCACCCCCATGGTGAAGGATTGATTGGCGTTTCCGGACCAGAACCCGCTGACGGACATTCCGGTTCCATCTTCATTGAAAAAGCCCATCCCCGCTTGCAGGCCAGTACTGTTGTAGTCCCCAAACTCGTTCAGGCCGCGGATCGGAAAGATGTTGGCGTTGAGCTGGATCGGTGCAAAGGCGGGGGCCAGAATGCTCACTGGATAGGGGATTACCCGATCATCGACGATGACGCGAGCATTGGGAATGGTTGGCGTTCCCAGTCCACCGGACCCCACCCCTCCCACGGCCGCCCCCCCCTGACCGTATGTGGGAATCTGATGACCCAACAGTCCGCCCGTGATGGGATCAATCGGAATATGCGGTGACCCCAGTTCCCGGTTGCCGGGGTTCTTGATCGTGTTGTACGTCACGTCGAGATAGCCAAAGAACTCGCGGTCCGTGTTCAGAATCCGCTGGAACCACAGCCCGTCGTTATCTCGAAACGTCTGGTCGAACCCGATGTTGCCATACGGGGAGATCGCCGGGTAGGGCTGATATCCCTGCGGCACCCCCTGGGGGTACAGCACTCCCGGGTCGCTCGCTCCATAGGCGGGCTGGAACATCGGCGGACCAGAACCGGGACCGGCTGGACCTTGAGCCAAAGCTGGCCCAGCTGTCGCAGTCAGCAACAGAGCGCTGGCCACCGTTTTCAACCAATGTGAGAACCGCATCAGAGCGTCCTTGCCTTCGAGTCGCCGACAACGTCGGCTGAATGCGTCCGGGACCGCAGTGGGGACATCGCTGTCCCCGCTGGATTCTCCACCGCGCTGCCCGTAAAGACTGGCGCATGTGGATAGTCCTGCGGTAGGTATCGGTTCGGCCAATTGGCAAACTGTAGGGGTTGTTCGGAAGACAACGGTTTTAACGAGAATGCGGGCGGCAGATTCTGCCGGTGGTGGTGCCGTAGTCGTCGGGTGAGACATGCTCGCTTCGAGCGCTGGCCGGCCAGGTGTGACGTTGATTGGTGGGCGATGGTGGGCCTGCGCCCAAAGCGGCTTGTCCCACCCTACGGGCTCCTGGACTGTCCCTGAATGGTTCCGCGATGGGATGCTTATTGATTCACTCCGTCTGACCGAGTGAGACTCAACAATCCCCTTGTGACCATTTTCGCAGACCTGCGGGGTGAAATGCGTAACTTCTGTTCAAAATCAAATCGGGAAGTTGTTTTGGACCAGTTCCTTGGGCGTCTGTCGTGTTCATGGTCGTATCCTGTCACGTGTTCTCTACGATTCACCACATCTTGTTCGGATTGATTCGTCGAACCACTCATCCCCATGAGAGCGTCGAGGTCGCTGTGAGACTCGGGACCGCCTACGATGCCGATCGCTTCGTCACGACTTGGTGTTTGGGTTGGAGTCCAGCCTTTAGGCTGCTCCGGGGCAGGCTAAAGGCTGAACTCCCACCCTGAATCTGAGTCCTGATAAGGCCCTCGAACACAACATCCCGGAGGCCACCTCATGTCCACCCCCTCCGCCCCGGTGCTGATCCTCGGAGCAGGCATCAACGGCATCTGTGTGGCCCGCGAGCTGGTACTGAACGGGGTGCCGGTGTGGTTGGTGGATACGCATGACATCGCGTTTGGGGCGACGGCCAAGTCGTCGCGGCTGATTCATGGGGGGCTGAGGTATCTGGAGTACGGGGATTTTCGGCTGGTGGCGGAGTCGCTGCAGGAGCGGGACCGGCTGTTGTGGTTGGCTCCGCAGTTCGTGAGGCCGCTGCGGACTCATATCCCGGTGCGGCGGCGGTGGGGGGGCTTCATCGCAGCGGGGTTTCGGTTTCTGGGGTGGAGTCGGACGTGGTTGGGAAAGTGGATCGGCTCGGGCGGTGGGCGGGGACTCAACACAGTGCGGTGTGGGTTGTGGTTGTATGATTGGCTGGCGCGCAGCCGGATGGTGCCCAAGCATGCAGTGCATCGGACCGGAGTGGGCGGGCCGCAGTTTCCAGTGATCGAGTTCCCGTGGTCGTGTGCCTATTTCGATGGCCAGATGGAGCGGCCCGAGCGGTTCTGCTTGGCGCTGCTGCGCGACATTGAGGAAACCGCGAAGGCCCAAGGGACAGAGTTCCGATTGCTCACCTACCACCGGGCGATCCTCCTGGGAAACCAGATTGAGATCCGACCGGTATCGAGCCTCTCCTCCTCCTCCCCTCCCCCCCTTCGGCTCACTCCCTCGCTCATCATCAACGCCACCGGTGCCTGGGGCGACTGGACGCTGAAAGACCTCCCGGTTCCGGCTCCACAACTGCTGGGCGGCACGAAAGGGACGCATCTGTTCACGCAGCAGGCTGGTCTCACCGAAGCCCTCGGCGGTGATGCGGTCTATGCTGAGGCCAACGACGGGCGGCTGGTGTTTTTGATCCCGCTCGACAGCAGCGTGATGATCGGCACGACCGATGAGCGGTTCGAACAGCGGCCTGATCTGGCCCACTCCACCGAAACAGAAACAGCCTATCTCTTGAAACTGACCAACGACATCTTCCCGCAGGTCCACCTGACCGAGGCCGACATTCACGCCACCTGTGCCGGGGTTCGCCCGCTGCCGTACTCCGATGCCTCGAAGACAGCTGCGATTAGTCGGGATCATCAGATTGACCGCCGCGAGGTGAATGGCCTGCCGGTGCTGACGTTGATTGGGGGGAAGCTCACGACTTGCCGGGCGTTTGGTGAGTGGGTGGGGGACCAGGTGCTGAAGCAGCTCGGCGTCTTTCGGACGGTCTCGACTCATGCTCGCGTTGTGCCCGGTGGGGAGGGGTATCCGGTCGCTGAAGCAGCGTTGGAGAAGGAGATCGACGCCTTGGCCACAGCCACGGGGCATGCGCTGGAGACCTGCCGAACGGTGTGGCGATTGGTGGGGACGCAAGCTCGCGAGGTCTTGCCGCGATGCGACGCCGGTGGTCCGCTCATTGAGGGGACCGCCCTGCCCCGTGAATTCGTGCGCGAGATCATTACTCAGGAGTGGGTCACGACACTGGAGGATCTGGTCGAACGGCGACTGCTGCTGGCTCTGGAGCCGAAGCTATCGCGCGAGACGTTGCGGGCGCTGGCAGTGCTGCTGCACGGGGAAAGACCGGGCATGCTCTCGATCGACGAGATGGTCGACCAGGCCAGCCAGCGTCTCCGGAATTTCTATGCTCGGAAGGATGTGTGAGACCGTCGGATGGAATTCAGTCCGTCCCCGAGCGA
>JAYTWO010000320.1:0-5942 GCA_043743415.1 Planctomycetota bacterium | reverse complement strand
GAGCGAGTGACATGGGCCGGGGGCGACTGGCTGCCCATGTGGACTCGTTCGGGCGGGTCAGACACAGCGGGGACGGGCCAATGTGCCCGTCCTACGTGGCGCTGGCACGCCCGCCCAGCCACCGCGAAAAGCCTCTCCCCAGCTGCATGAAATTTGCGCAGCGTGAACACAAATCGCGGATTCGTCGTACAGGGCACCCCACGCAGGGCTGCTTGCGGAAACGACCTTGCCGGTTGGCCCACCTTCTGGCGAAGGTGGCTACACTGCAATGCTGCAGACTCGCCAGATCGAGTTCAACATCCCATAATCGGCCACCCCTTATGCCCCCTCTGATCAGGAATGTCTCATGGGTTTCAGCCAGTTGTTCCGCCGCAAGTCGATCGAGACCCTGGTCGGTGAGATGCACGCCGAGAAGCGGTTGCACCGGGTGCTGGGTCCGGTGCAGCTCACCTCGCTGGGGGTGGGGGCGATTATCGGGGCCGGGATCTTCGCCATGGCTGGGCGGGTCGCGGCTCAGGACGCAGGTCCAGCGGTGATGCTGTCGTTCATTGTGGCGGGGATCGCCTGTGCTTTGGCGGCCCTGTGTTACTCTGAGTTTGCAGCGATGGTTCCGGTGGCGGGGAGTGCTTACACGTATACCTACGCCACGCTGGGGGAGCTGGCCGCGTGGATCATCGGGTGGGACTTGATCCTGGAATACTCGATGTCGTGCGCCATGGTGGCTGCGGCCTGGACACATTATTACGATGAGTTCCTCAGAATCACGACGGGTTATCAACTCATCCCACAGATTACAGCCGATCCCTTCACCGATGTGATTCGGAATGGGGAGTTGATTCAGACGTGGTGCAATCTCCCGGCCATGTTGATCATTGGACTGGTGACGTACATTCTGGTGATCGGGATTCGCGAGAGCGCGGTGACGAACACGATACTGGTCGTCGTGAAGTTGGCGGTGGTGTTTTTCGTAATCGCGTTGGGGGTCGGGTACATTAACTCCGACAATTACAACACCGTCCCGGTCGAGAACCGGAAGATCTCCGTCACGAGTGACTACATCGAACGGCATCCGGAGATTGCGAAGACACTGCCAGCGGGGGCGATAACGCCGTACACCTCGGGCAGCGACCTGCTGAAGAATCACCCCAAGCAGTTCCAACATCTCAGTGAGGCCGAGCAGTCGACCCTCGGCAATGTCTCCAGTGAGGCCCAGAAGCTCGGGATGATCGGCGTCCTGGGCTTGAAGAACAAAATGAAGTCGGTCGACGACAAATACCGCAGCCCGTTCATGCCGTACGGCCTGTCCGGAGTGATGATGGGGGCCGCGCTGGTGTTCTTTGCCTACATCGGGTTCGACTCGATCTCGACGCACTCGGAAGAGGCCATCAACCCGCAGCGCGATGTGCCGCTGGGAATTCTCGTGTCACTGGCGCTGTGTACGGTGCTGTATATTCTGGTCTCAGCGGTCATCACGGGGATGGAACCGTATTACCAGATCGACACCAAGGCGGCGATCGCGTCGGCCTTCCGCAAGCAGGCCCAGCTCCATCAGAGCCCGCTGCTGTCGCTCTCGACGGCACTGATCTCGACTGGGGCCTTGGCCGGGATGACCAGCGTGCTGCTCGTCACGTTCCTGAGCCAGGCCCGCATCTTTCTGGCGATGGCCCGCGATGGATTGCTGCCCAAGAGTATCTTCTCGGTCGTGCATGAGAAGTACCGCACCCCGCACCGGTCGACGATCCTGACCGGGGTGTTCATCATGCTCGCCGCTGGGTTCATGCCGATGGATATGCTCGGCGAGATGGTGAGTATCGGCACGCTGATGGCCTTCGCCTTGGTGTGTGCCTCGGTCCTGTTGCTGAGGATCAGACGCCCCGAGGTGGCTCGCCCGTTCCGCTGTCCGGCGGTGTGGGTCGTGGCTCCCTTGGGGGTCGTGGTCAATGTCCTGATGATGCTGTTCCTGCCACTGGATACTTGGATTCGGCTGTTCGTGTGGCTGGCCCTGGGGATGGTGTTCTACTTCGCGTACGGGGTGCGGCACAGCTCGCTGCGACAGGCGGAAGCTGCAGAGAAGCTGTAACTCCGGTTCTTACGACCCGTGGAAGGGATCGTCTGAAAACAGCAAATGAGCTGGCAGGTGATTGGACGTTCGGGCCTTCCACCCCGTGTGTGTGGCTTGGCCCGTGTGTGTGTGTGGGAGGGGGGCAGGGCTTCCGAGGTGGAAACACTGGGGAAATTCTGAGAGCGGTCCCTCATCAGGCCCGCAGGGTCGGTCGGTCTCCCAGCCAGGGCTGAAGTCCCCGGCCCCGACGAGGTCAAAGGCCCAACGGGCTGGCCATTCGCTCGCGACCCAGGCGATGCGCCGTTCCCGAATGGCCGGGCTGTCAGCCCTCGAATCATCAATGACCCGATGTTCAGGGCCTTGCAGCCCTGGCGAGGAGAACGGATGGCCCTTCAGACCGGAAGAGCCAGAGATCCCTGGGTTTCAGACCTCGGAAGTCCTGCCTTTCGGGATCGGGGTTCATCACGCCCAGTCCTCGCTCCGATCACTGAATGCTCGGCTTCCGATTCCCTACCAAAAAAAATCCCAGCCCGACTTGAACAGTCGGGCTGGGATCGTCTGAATCGAGAGTTCAGATGGCTCCAAATTAAGGACTGACGAGTTGATCGAGCTGATCCTTGATGTCGTTCAGGTCGGACTGATTGATGGCACCGAGAACCAGAGCACCGGTGGATGCGGTGATCACTATGAGAGTGATGATGTCCAGACCGCCGATGACGCCGCCGCCACCGCCGTCGTAACCGTCTTGGGCACGGATGACGCCTTCGGAGGCCAGAGCCATCTTGCGAACGGCATTGGCGGGAGCCGCTTCGGACTTCCAGACACGGATCGGAGCCTTGGCTTCACCGACAGCGATGTCGTAAGAGCCGGA
Source organism: Planctomycetota bacterium (assembly GCA_043743415.1). GTDB lineage: Bacteria > Planctomycetota > Planctomycetia > Planctomycetales > Planctomycetaceae > TH-plancto1. The sequence goes on along the minus strand of JAYTWO010000320.1, from coordinate 3,009 downwards.
CTTGACCTGCGGCAGAGTGAACGTGCCGTCCTTTTTGGAGATCGTCTGTGCGACCGCCTTGCCGTTCTGGGTCAGCACGACCTTGGCCCCGTCGACGGGCTTGGCTGTGGCATTGAGTACGGCCCCGGTCAGGTCGCCCGTGGTGTTCAGAGCCACATCGCGGGCCTTGACGACCGGCACTGTGGCGGCCTTCGGCGCGGCGAACGCGGCTTGGGGAATGACCATACCGATGCACGCGAGGGCAACAACGGCATGTGTCAGCTTGCGGGAGAATTGCATGGCATGTCCTTTTCGATTGAATTCGGCCAGAAGGCAGTCACGAAGTGTTCCATCGCGCCGATGGCCGACCGGCGCCCGGGCTGACACGGCTCGCATCCGGATGGATGCGGGCACTCCGTTGTGGTGACAGGGGATGTTTCCCTGCGACTCGAATGTCGCTGGGAACGTCACTGAGGTGACTCAGTGCTGAGGTGGGCGGATTGGTATCCGAGACTCTCGATGTGGGTCAACATCTGTCTTCGAATTTCGGCATTCCGATTAGATAGAGTTTGCGGATTATCCGATATTTGCTGGAAATTCCGATTATCCCTGTTTTTTCAGCCATTACACATCGGCAAATTCTGCCGCCCATACGGTGGTGAATTCACACCACACCTCCTTTCTCACTGGCCAGGAAGGTCCGTTTCTTTTTGACAGCAGAGGGCCATGACCTAGTGTTGACGGATGGCATTCTCGGGGCACACAGAGGCATGGCGTCCTTGTGCGAGTCCGCCACGTTCGGGAGTTGGTCTCATGGAATCGGTTCTCACTCAAGGGGCTTCGCGAGCGGCGCTGCACCCCATGAACTCCTCGCAAAACTTCCTCGGACTGCTGGGGCTGTGCGCGGTGGGAAACCATCCGGATCTCGAGGTGCGGTTGTCACTACTGGGCCGCATGCTGGCGGCGATTCGGTTTCGTGACGACTCGATCTTCTTCCATTCCCGGCGAGTGGCGATCATCGCCGTGGGGATTGCCCAGCGTTTGGGGTGGTCATCCGCAGAGGTTCAGAACCTGGAAATCGCCTCGCTGCTGCACGATTTCGGCAAGGTGGGGGTGCCCGACCACATCTTGCAGAAGCCGGGGAAGCTGAATGCGGACGAGCGGGAGCTGATCCGCACGGCCCACGATGTGGCCGAGATCCTGTTTCAGGCCAGCCAGTTTTCGCCTGACACACTCGAGATCTTTCGGGATACGCAGTCGCTGAGCGGTGAGGGAGGCAGTACCGGCATGCTGGGGCGCCATCTGGGAGCTCGCATTCTGACGGTGGCGGATGCGTTCGATTCGCTGACCCATGACCAAGCCCATCGCCGGGCACTCACGCGGGAGGAGACTCTGCAGCACCTGCAAAACACCAAGGGGGCGAAGTTCGACCGCAACGTGATCGCCGCCCTGCACCGCTGGCTCGGCTCCGAAGAAGTCCAGCAACTCGACCAGGCCTCCGAAGTCGAACAGGCACTCCGTCAGAATCATCGAATCGATGCCGATGCCGTGGAGCAGGCCAGCCGCCTGTGCCACCTGTTCTCCCATCTCACGCTGCTAGAGAGCCTGTACGACGCTTACTACTTGATTGATGCCGACCACCGCATCGTGATCTGGAGTCGCGGAGCCGAAAGGATGTTCGGCCACAAGCGGGTCGATGTGGTGGGGAAACTCTGGTCCCGCCAGATGGTGGACTATTCGGCCAAGGGCCTGAACGACAGCGTCATGCAGGTGGCGATGCAACGCTTGCGGTCCTTCATGGTCACGGCCAAGATCAAGACCAAGCAGGGCGAACTGGAGGCGGAAGTCCAGGCGATCCCGTTCTGGGATGAGCGGTCGGTATTTCGCGGAGCCTGCGAGATCATCCACCGCCAGAACACCAGCCGCCGTGGCACGGAGCGCTATCAGGAACTGCAAATGGCGGCCACACGCGACCCCCTCACGGGTCTGGCCAACCGGTCGGCACTGGAGAGCCGTCTGGCAACGATCCACGAGGAATCGCAGCACCCCGAAGCCATCCCCTTCAGCGCGATCTTCCTCGACATCGACCACTTCAAGAGCATCAACGACAACAACAGCCACCAGGTCGGGGACCAGGTACTCGTGGATGTGGCCCATCTGATTGAGGATGAACTCTACTCCGGTGAACTCGTGGCCCGTTATGGCGGCGAAGAGTTTGTGGTCATTTGTCCAGAGACACTGCTGGCGGATGCCGTCCAACGGGCGGACCGTCTGCGGCGGACGGTGCAGGCCGCCTCGCCGGGAAAATTGAAAATCACCGCTTCATTCGGAGTGGCCCAACTGGAGGAGGGCGATATGGTGGACAGCGTGCTCCGCCGGGCAGACGCTGCGATGTACGACGCCAAGCAGTCAGGACGCAATCGCACCTGTCAGCGGACTCGCGCCGAAGGCGCCGAGGAAACCTCAACTCCGCCCGAGGTCCAGGCCGAGGCCAACCCCTACGTCATGCAGGCCGCCTTCAATACGACCGTGGCCGCCAATCTCATTGCCCAAAAGCTGGCGGGGTTTGTGGATTCGCATCACGCCAAAGTGTGGAACCTGACCCCCGACGGATTTCACATGTCCATCGGCGAGACCAAGCTGTTTGGCGGGTGGGGGTCGACACCGGATAAGCAACCGGTCCAGATCGTGGTGGAGATCGGGGCGGTCGACCGGACCAATCGCACGAATCGTGTCGAGATCAAGGTCACGATCACCCCTCTGGGTCGCAAGCCCGCAGTGAATGTGTTCAACCTCCGCGCGGTTCGCGTGCGAGATGAGATCCGGGCCTACTGCCTCGCGGATCATAAGACTGCGGATTAACGGGTCGCTACGTTCGCCAGAACGTGGAGAGCGAGAACCAACGCCCGAACACGGGACAGACTTCCGAAGTCTTAGAGGGCCGCCGGAAAGATAAGTGGTCTGGGCGAGAATGCTGAGATCGTTGAGACTCCTGACGACAGGATTGGAACTGGGATGCGTCAAGGAGGA
>JAYTWO010000319.1:0-4742 GCA_043743415.1 Planctomycetota bacterium | reverse complement strand
GATACAGGACCGTGAGCGCATGGAGTTGGAATTGAAGGAACTGCGTCAGCGTCTGGAATCGCTCAACCCGACTGTTTGAAGACTGGCGATGTGATCGAGTCGCAGCTATGGGCGCCTGGGTGAAGCAGGAGCAACAGGCCAGGCTGAACAGTCCTCCGTCGCCACTGATTGTCCCGCTGCCCAGACGGCCCCGTCCATGCTTGATGATGGGGTACACCACCCTCGGGCGGGCTGGCCCCCCCCTCATCCGGGCTGTCAGTGATCGGCTCCCGCTCGCTAGAATCCGGGACCGCTCACCCATGGAGTTCGTTTCGCCATCATGAAGCTCGCGATCCTCTCATGCGAAGAATCCAACTACAGCACCACTCGACTGGTCGGAGCCGCCCAGCAGCGGGGGCACGAGGTCAAGGTGATCGACACGCTCCGGCTGACGATCGACCTGCAACAGGGGTCGCCCGATCTGTACTACGCGGGGAGTCCGCTGGAGGGCTTTGATGCCGTCCTGCCCCGGATCGGAACCAGCATTTCATTTTATGGCATCGCTGTCGTGCGGCAACTGGAGCAGATGGGCGTCTATTGCGCCAACTCGGCCAATGGGATTCAGAACGCCCGCGACAAGCTGCGGTCCCTGCAGATTCTGAGTCGCAGTGAACACGAGATCGGGATCCCGCAGACGACCTTCGTTCGCGACCGAGCCGACGCACTGGCCGCCATTGAACGTGTCGGCGGCGTGCCGGTGGTCATCAAGCTGATTGAAGGGACGCAGGGGATCGGCGTGATCCTGGCCGAGCATCGCGAGACCGCTCTGGCCATCATCGAGGCGTTGCAGTGGGTCCGCCAGAACGTACTGATCCAGAAGTTCGTCGAGGAGAGCCGGGGCCGCGACATCCGAGCCTTCGTCGTCGGTGATCGCGTCATTGCAGCCATGCGGCGGACCGCCTCGGGGAGTGAATTCCGCAGTAACGTGCATCGCGGTGGCACCACCGAAGCGATTCAACTCGACGCCAAGTACACCGAGACTGCGATTCGTGCGGCACAAATTATGGGCCTGCGGATCGCCGGGGTCGACATGCTCGAGGGACGCGATGGCCCGCTGGTGATGGAGGTCAATTCCTCTCCCGGTCTGGAAGGCATTGAGGGGGCCACCGGTGTCGATGTGGCCGGGGCCATCATCGATTTCATTGCCAGCCACATCCGCTTCCCCGATGTCGACATCCGCCAACGGCTCACGCTGTCCAAGGGCTACGGGGTGGCCGACCTCCTCATCCGCGAAGGCTCGCCCTATATCGGCAAGTCGATTGCCGAGTCCAAGCTGCGCGAGATGGACATCAACGTGCTGACGCTCCGGCGCGGAGACCATCAGATTTCGAATCCACTCGCCACCCGTGTGCTCCAAGTGGGGGACGCGCTCCTCTGCTTTGGAAAGCTGGATGCGATGCGAGAACTGATCGGCGACCGAGCCGTGGCCCGCCGACACTCCAAGCGACGCGATGTGCCCGCCACCCGTCCGCAGAACCCGACTTCGGAGCAGCATCCGTGACGACGCACCGGCCCAAGCGGCCGATCGATCTCTGGGACCACGAATCGATCGCTCCCGGCCAGTCGCGGGACATCGAACTCAAGATGGGCGAGAGCTACAGCGGCATGTCGTTTTCCATTCCGCTGCACGTCCGCCGCGGGCTCGAGCCTGGGCCCACCGTGTTCGTGACCGCAGCTGTACATGGCAATGAATTGAACGGGACCGGCGCGATTCGGAATCTGATTCGAGACCCGCAATTGCATCTGCGGGCGGGGTCGTTGATTCTGATTCCGGTGGTGAATGTGCTGGGGTTCGACCGGCATTCGCGGTATCTGCCAGACCGTCGCGACCTCAACCGGTGCTTTCCGGGGACGAAGGGGGGAAGCCTCGCCCGGCGTCTGGCCCACCGCATCTTTGACGAGATCGTCAACCGCTGCGACTACGGAATCGACTTGCATACCGCAGCCATCCGGCGGACGAACTTTCCGGTCGTATGCGCGGATATCTCGCGCCCCGAGGTGGAGCAACTGGCCCTCGCCATCGGGACGCGATACATCTCGAAGGGGCGTGGCCCGCGTGGAGCATTACGGCGCGAGGCGTGCCTGGCGGGCTGCCCGACGGTCATTATCGAGGGCGGAGAAACCTGGAAGGTGCAATTCAATGTGGTGCGGGTGTTTGAACGAGGCATTCGCAACGCCCTGATTCACCTGGGCATGATTGACGACGAGCCCAGTTCGCACGATGTGCAGACCATCATCACCAAGTCGCGCTGGGTCCGCGCCGAACGCGGCGGGTTCATCGAGTTCCACGTCTCCCCCGGCGACATGGTGGTTGTCGGGCAGAAGCTGGTCACGATTGCGAATCTGCTGGGACGCGAGGAGCTGATCCTGACCTCCACGATGGACGCCGTGGTGCTGGGCATGACCACTCTCCCCGCCACCACACCCGGCGAGGCGATCGTTCACCTGGGTGATCTGGCGTCCGCGATTCAGGTCGAGGAGGGGAAGTCGCGGTCAGGAGCGTGAGAGGAGTGTCGCCTTTCGCTCCCCGAAAGGACGGTCTTCTAGTCCGTCCTGTCAAAGACGGACTGGATGTCCGTCTTACGTTCTGCAAATCCGCTTCTTATTCCGGGACAGTTCCTTACCGAACCATCGACGGGCCATCCCACCCGGCCACGGTGGCGTCCGGGGCGAGGATGTAGATCTCCACCCGGCGGTTTGCCTGGCGTGCGGTATCGTTGGCATTCGCGGTCACCGGCTGGAACTTGCTGTATCCGGCCACGCCCATGCGGGGCTCGCTCAGGCCGATCTGGGCCAAGTGCCGCACCACAGCTGTGGCTCGATGAGCGGAGAGTTCCCAGTTGGTTTCATGCTGAGCCCGGGTGCCGGGCTTCACGACATCTTGATCGTCGGTATGGCCGACGACGAGGATGTGGAACTGCTTGGCATCGGGGTCGTTCATGATCCCGGCGAATTCACTGAGCAGGGCCGAGCCTTCGGTACGCATGACATCGCTCCCCGAGGGGAACAGCAGGTCGCCATTGAAGCGACTGACGCCGGTGACTGGATCGAACTCGAACTCGGGGTACTTTTTGGACAGCTCCTCGAAGCGGCGATTGGTGCCACCCGAGAGCGGGTTCTTCAGTCCGTTCAACAGGCTGGCGTACTTCTCGCTCAACTGAGACCGCTCGGAGTTCAAATTCGCCAGACGCTGGTTGGTCACGTCGAGGCTCTGCTGGGCCGATGCGAGTTGTTGTTCGAGCTGGCTGTTGGCCATGGCCAACTGGTCCTTCTCCATCGCCAGTTGCCCGACCATTCCGGCCTGACCAGCCAGTTGCTGGTTCTCGCGGTAGAGCTTCAGGGATTGCAGCTGAGACTGGCGGAGTTGAGCCCGGCGATGTCGGTGCCCACATCCTGATGAGGTGAGGAGACTGGCCATGACGAGAGTGGCGATGAGTGAGCGATGAAGGCGGGGCATTATGTTCTCCGGAATCCGAGCGCGAGCCGCATCCGTCACAGGAGCCATTCCCGACCGATGGACGGACGGGAGCGGCACCCCAGGAGGGCGTCACATTGCAATCGGGGAAGAGGGGAGCGTTCGAGTGAGGAGTTCCGCCACCGAGGGAGGAACCGATCGCTGGATGAGCCGATGAGAAACCGGCAGATCATTCCGCGAGGAGGGATTCGCGACTCGTCGCTACGAAAGCGACTTAACACGAAATCGACTTGTACGCCCTTTTTTCCTCAAGGACCAGACGAAGCCTGCCGAATGGAAAACGTTCGGCAGGTTTCGCCGAATTTGAGCGTCCCGAGGTCGCGCAGGCGTCGTGTGGTTGGATTGTCACCCGACTCGCCCATTCGGGACATCCCTCACACATCATTCCCCAGTCCACGGCCCAGAACCGCCATTGGGCGAATGCACCCCGGCCCAGGTGTGTGCATCCGGGAAGTCGGCAGCGGCAGAAATCCACAGCAGTGCCTCCTGCCGCAAGGTTGGTAAGCCGCAGATGAACGCAGATGATCACGGCGCGGTCTCGCCGCAACCCAAGTGATCTGCCGCACGCGGACTCTGACGACTCCTCGTGTGGCCCTCGGCTCGTCGAACAGCGTGATCGGCGGGGGATCAAATCTGTGCAAATCTGTGCCATCTGTGTACGAACTCTCTCCCTACAAGAGACTCACCCAGGAGAGGAGTGGGACACAGATTACCCAGCGCGGCGTAGCCGCAACCAAGGGGGAAGCAGTCAGCCGTCAGCCAGAAACCACTCCTCGTCGAGGCGGCCTCTGCACCCTGAAGGGGTGGAACATCACAGCCCTGGGTCGCGACCGAAGGGAGCGCACCCTGGGTCAAGTCGCTCGCAGGGGGCGAACCCTGAAGGGGTTCCACATCGGTCACGCGGGTGTACAACCCCTTCAGGGTTGAGTTCCCCGAACCACGTTTCCCAGGGTGCGCTCCTGCGTCGCGACCCTGGGCTGTGATCGATAACCCCTTCGGGGTACAGAGGTCTCCAGACCACCGGAAATTTGCGCAGCGTGCGCAAATTTGTGACGTGAGTAGTACAGATTTGCACTGATTTCAGAGCCTGGGCGGCGGCGGTTGCGGCGAGTGGCAGGTGCCGTCGTGTGGGCAGCTGGGATGAGTGGCATCGAGTGAATCGGGCTGTCAGAGATTCTCTCACGACACGCAGACTGGAATGGTTTGCAGTGTAGATGATGAGGCTCCA
>JAYTWO010000318.1:0-9424 GCA_043743415.1 Planctomycetota bacterium | reverse complement strand
ACCTCCTTGCGCCGCCGAGAACCATCAGTCCTCCTTGATATTGCGCAAATCTTGTGCCATGAAATTGGGAACTTGTGTATAAGGATGAGAGCTCCGGCTTGGGAACGCCTATCCTCGAAGCTCTGCTTCGCCCGCGTGCCAACACGCCCTCGTCAACTCGCGATCACGCATGCATCCTACTGCCAATCTGTTACGACCTCAATCAGCCCTCGCTGCCTCGCGTAATTCCTCGAACTCGACCACCGCCAGTGAAGCGGGTCATCGACGAACCCGCGCAGCACGGCGGGTGGCACTGGCGGTCGCTTGGGACCGCCAGTGATTCCGCTCGCAGCTGCCGGAAACTCGAGCATCTCTTCGGGTCCACATGTCCCCCACTGGCGAGTCAAAGCCCTCGCCAGTGGCACCCGTTGGTAGAACAGTCGGCAAGCGGCGGGCGTCAGCCCTCCGAGGTGTCGGATGCGAGTGGGCCGGTCTTGCGGAGAAGACTCGGAGGGCTGACACCCTCCGCTCGCCGACTCCACTCATTCGCGGATTGGCCTAACGCCTTACCGCCTCGCACTGGCGTGTTTGCGCTTCTTCCCGAGTGACTGGGGAAAGAGGGGAATCCTCCGCTGTGGGATTTGGCAGACATCATCGTACTCGCACTTATTACTGAGATGAATACCGTGTGACGGAATGGGATCGAGACTCATGAGTTTAACGTGCCGCTCGCGGCCCCTCAGAACTTCAAGTATCCCAACATCTTCGGCTTGCGGTCCAGCGCGTGGCACACGGCAGCTGTCACGATGCGGCGGACCTCTTTGAGCTGCGATGCGGTCGGGGCCAGTTCAGCCAGGTTGGGCGTCTCATCGCCGGACAGTTGCTGGAGCAGTCGCACGCTGCCGGGTTGAATGGCGGCGTGGGCGTACTCCGGGCGGCCACAGGCTTCGCAGAGTAGACCTGACTGGGTGACCCAATACTTGGAACTCAGGGGGGACTTGGCTGCCTCGTCCCAAGTGGCCGGAGCCTCGCACACCGAGCAGTGCGTGAACCCCGGCAGATGGCCGGTCTCCCTCAGCAACATCAACTCAAACCGCAGTATCGCGAACCGAGGGTCGCTGGCCTCATGCAGTTGGGCCAGCGTCTCCAGCGCGAGATCGAACAGCAACGGGTGCGGATCGTGCGGCTCGGTCCCGATGTCGAGCAACTCCGCCACATAGTACCCCGCATACAGCGGAAACAGCTGCTTCGAGGAGGGCTGGAACCGGCGGATCAGTTGGGCTTCGGTGACGAGGTCGAGGGCGTCGTGGTCCTTGCGATAGAGGATAATCTGCACCTGAGCCAGCAGATCGATGGAGCCTTCGAACGATCCCTTGAGGCGTTTGGCTCCCTTGGCGAGGGCGCTCGACTTGCCGAACTCGCGCGTGAAAAACGTGACCACCCGGCTCGACTCGCTGAAGTCGGCCAGCCGGATAATCAGTGCTTCGGCTTTTTCGGGGGGCATGAGGGGGGAGGGGCGATGAAGGATGAAGGATGAAGGTTGAAGGTTGGGGAGATGGGGAGTAGCTACCTTCGCCAGAAGGTGGGCAAATGGGTTGGGGCATTCTCGGATGCTAACGGACTTCTGGACTCCTCTCCCGAATCCGAATGCGGGTTCAGGCCCCCGACGTTCTGGCGAACGTAGCTACTTCGGCTCGACGAGGGCCACTCGCACGTCCATTACGTTGGTGTGGGTCGGGCCGGTGATTAGCAATCCGCCGGTCTGTTCGAAGAACGGGTAGCTGTTGTGATCGGCGAGGAACAGGGGCGGGTCGAGGTGCTGCTCAGTGGCCGCTTGAGCGACTGCGGAATCAGCGATGGCCCCGGCGGCATCGGTGGGGCCGTCCTCGCCATCGGTGCCTCCGGAGAGGAGGGTGATGCCGCTGGCGTGGGCCTGGATCAATCGGCAGAGAGCGGCCAGGGCGAGTTCCTGGTTGCGACCGCCCTTCTGCGGTCCGAGGCGTTTCTCGACACGGACGATGGGTTCGCCTCCGCTGATGAGGCACAGCGGCCTGTTCAGCGTCGGTTGGAGGCGCAGGCAGTTTTCGGCGAGTTCGCGTCCGACAGTCTTGGCTTCACCCGCCTGGCCGACGCCGAGGATTCGCACATCGAGCCCGAGAGAGCGGGCTTCGCATGCGGCGGCATCGACTGCCGTTTGGTTGTTGCCAATGATCGAGACGGCCCCGGGGAGTGTCGCCTTTCGCTCCGCGAAAGGATGTCCTTTCGCGGAGCGAATGGCGACACTCGTCGTGAGTGCCTGCACCACCGAAGCCGGAATCCCCTCCCGCCCTGGTGCGAACCGTTCCAGCAATTGCAGCGCCCGTTCCGGCTCGGGAGGGAAGTCGATCGTCGGCCCGCTGGCGATCACCTCCAACGGATCGCCAATGACATCCGAGATCACCAGTGTCACCAGCCACTGCGCCCGACAGGCCCGCGCCAGTCCGCCGCCCTTGATCCGCGACAACTGGCGACGCACGCAATTCAGCTCATCAATGCCAGCTCCCGCCAGCGACAGCTGGCGAATCGTGGCGGCTTTGTCGGCCAGCGAAACGCCTTCGATCGGAGCGGGGAGCAGGGCGCTCCCGCCGCCCGAAATCAACACCAGACACAAGTCCCCCTCGCCCAAAGACGACACCCGGCGGAGGATCTCCTCCGACCCAGCCACGCCCGCTGCGGTCGGCTCATTCAGCCCCGCTGGCCGCGCTGGGTGCAGCGTGATCGAGGGCAACGAGCGGACACAGTCGGCGGGCACATTCACCCAACCCGAGAGCGGCTTCCCGAGGGGTGAGAGTGCCGCTTCCGCCCCCTGAGCCATCCCGGCCCCCGCTTTCCCCGCCCCGACGACTTCGATGCGGCGGAGTGCGGAGAGAGGAATGTGGAGACCAGCGATGACGAGTTGATCGCTCTCGACCTGGATCGCCTGCTCCACCAGACGAGCAGAATCCACAGCGCGGACAGCGGCTCGCCAAATGGATTCGACGATGTCGCGAGACGTGGGCATGAATGCAGACTGGATGGGATGACGAGTCTCGTAGAACGGAATTGATTCCATTCTCTGGCGAGCGGAACGGAATGAATTCCGTTCTACCTCACGACCGCTTCCACGCCAATGGCAGGTACTTCGGCAGGTCGGAGGCAATCATCCCCGGCGGGCTGAGTTCCTCGGCGGCGATGTCTCCGGCCAGACCGTGCAAGTGGCAGCCGAGGCAGGCGGCGTCAAAGGGCGCGGCCCCTTGCGCGATCAGGGCGGTGATGAGGCCGGTGAGGACATCGCCAGTCCCGCCAGTGGCCAGGCCGGGGTTGCCGGTGCGGTTGATGAACAGACGCTGGCCATCGGTGACGACGGTCCCGGCTCCTTTGAGGACGAGCACGACCCGGTGCCGATTGGCGAACTGCACCGCCAGCCCTTCCCGATTGGCCTGGACCTCATGAATCGAGAGGCCCGTCAGCCGGGCGAACTCCCCCGGGTGGGGTGTCAGCACGCGGCTCGACCTCGCGGTGGCCAGAATCTCCAACCGATCCACCAGCAGATTTAAGCCGTCGGCATCGATCACACAGGGGACATCGACTCCTCGCACGACCTGCGAAACCACTTCGCGCAGGTCATCGGACTGCCCCAGCCCCGGCCCGATCGCCACCGCGTCCGCGTTCTGGCAAGCGGTCAGTATCTCCGGGATGGACGGGACCGCCAACCGCCCGTGCGCGTCCTCGGGAAGCGGAACCGTGAGATACGACGGCTCGATCGCCGCGACCGCGCTCCAGACCGATCGCGGACAAGCCAAGTACACGAGTCCCGCTCCCCCGCGCAAGGCCCCCAGCCCGGCCAGTGAAACGGCTCCGCTCATCCCCATGCTACCGCCAATAATGACGGCCCGACCGTAACTCCCCTTATGCGAATCGACCGCTCGCGAGGGGAGTTGGGGGATGTCGGAGATGCGTGTGAGGGTGGACATCGGTGAGTGGGTCTGCGTAGCCACCTTCGCCAGAAGGTGGGCTGAGGCTCTCGGCGTTCGCGGGGGCCGACAGACTTCCGAAGTCTTCCGAGACTTCGGAAGTCTTGGCTGGTGTTCGCCAGCGGGTTCCGGTCGCCCACGTTCTGGCGAACGTAGCGACGGCTGCTATCGTCCGAACCAGCCATCAAACAACCGCAACGAGGCCGTCGCCGGGCGGTAGTCCTGCATCCGGTACACCGACTCGCGTCGCAGCCGGGCCTCACGCAGGGCGGCCATCGCCCGCTCGGCCCGGATCAGCGGGGCATAAAACGCGAACGACAAGGTGCGGGGTTGTTCGTCGGCAAGATCAGGGCGGTACACGCGCAGCTGGCTCATCCTTGAGCTCCTGTTGTGAGGCGAAATCCGTTTCGTCCGAATCGGAGGGTGGTTCCGATGACGAGGAGCAGAGTATCGAGGCCCAGACCGGTGCGACAAGGATTTATCTGTACAGTTCGGCGATTTTGGCCGAATTGCATTGGGAGGAGGGAGCCGTCAGCATTCAGCGATCAGCAGTCAGCCAGAACGTCATCCCCGTGTGTGTATCAGCATGGTATGCAGCCCGTGGCTTATGCCACATCTTCCCCGACGGCTTAACTTTCGGATCATGAGAGCGTCAGTTTGGCTGCGGGGGACGAGTACACCGTCAAGGCTTGTTTTAGGGGCTCGCTTCCCTCGGGAGGGCGAGGCTCCTGCCGAGCCGCTCACGCGATTCGACGTGTCCCCTGGCTCGCGAATCAGCAGGAGCTTCGCCCTCCCGGGCGGGCCTGGCTCAACCCCAAAATCAAGCGTTGACAAGGCACGTAGCTACGTGCATCACAGGCAGACCGCCTCGCACCAGTTGAATTACCAGACCGCTCACCCGATACTTCAACCGTTCGTGATGCGTCTCTCCATCTCACCCTAGGAATCCCGTCCATGAAGACCAGTTGGCTTTCCCTTGCAGTCCTGTTCGGCCTCGCCCTGCCCCTCATCGCAGCTGACCCGGTGAAGCCGGTGCGGATGGGGTGCGGGTTGATGACGTTTGATACGGTGCCGGGGTGGGGGTTGGATGAGAACGGCAAGTCTCAGATCGGGCCGACGCACGGCGCGGTGGTGATCGACAAGGCGGGGAATATCTACACCAGTGCCGACATGGGGGTGTTCGTCTTCAACCCCGAGGGCCAGGTGATTCGCCGGTTCCTGACCGACAATCATACGCGGCTGCACGACATGGAGATTCGCGACGAAGAGGGCGGCGAGTTCATCTATGGAGCCCGCAACGCCAACGCCGAGGGGATCAAGTTTAATGCCGAGTCGGGCGATGTGGTGATGAAGCTGCCGTTCCCGAAGGAGTCGGGTCTGGAAGGGAAGCCGTTCAATCCGACGGCAATCACCGTGGCAGCCAATGGCGACATCTTCCTGTCGGATGGCTACGCGAGCAACGTGATCTTCAAGTTCGACAAGACCGGCAAGTACCTGAAGCACTTCGGGGTCAAGGGGAACGGCCTGAAGGAGTTCAACACCGCCCACGGTATGACGCTCGACACCCGCTACGAGCCGAACCGCCTGCTGATCTGCGACCGCAATCACTCCCCCAAGGGCCGCCTGCTGCACTACGACCTGGAAGGGAATTATATTGAAGAGGTCGTGACCGGCCTGGGCATGCCGACCTCGGTGGCGGTGCAGGGCGATTACGTGTCGGTGCCGGACCTGCACGGGCGGGTCGTGATCCTCAACAAGAACAACACGATCATGGCCGTCTTGGGCCACAATCCCGATCCAGCCAAGGGTGGGGCGTTCGGCATCCCGCAAGAGCAGTGGATCGAAGGCATCTTCAGCGGCACCCACGGGTCGTATTGGGACAAGGACGGCAACCTGTACGTCCAGGACTGGAACGTCTCCGGCCGGCTGATGAAGCTGGTGCGGGTGAAGTAATGCGAGGCGACCGTCGTCCGTCGGCGATTCACTCAGTCCCCAGCTCTGCTTGGGACTGCATAACCCCGAAGCTCCGCTTCGACGCCGGGTGCCACTGGCGGTCGCTTTGGGCCGCCAGTGATTTTGGGCGTGAGCGGTCACTCATCCAAGATGAGTCCACCCAGCACTGGCGAGTCCAAGTCCTCGCCAGTGACACTTGGCGACGTGACTCGTGGGCGGATCGTGGATGGGAGAGTCGCTCCAGCGTTTTCGGAGAAATCGCCGACTTGGATGTGGCCCGCCTCGTCCGTATTCGTCACCGACGATCGTGACACACACTCATTCGCCTCGCCGTGTGCCCCATGCGTTATCGCGGAGTCATCCCCGGTTGCTGAGCCATGGCTTCTGTGGTCTGGCGTTGCAGGACCATCAGCGTACCCGGCTTGGGAAACCGGGGGCATTCGTAGACCTTGGTCACGCTCGCTTGCACCTCGGGAGAGAGTGACTCCCAGCCCACATCGGAGGTCAACAGGCAGCTCCCCGGTTGGGCCAGGTGGCGCTCGATCTCCTCCGGCTGCGAGAGCTTGGGCACGGGCTGCCTCGCGTAGTAGATGAGACTTGGGAAGTTCAGGCGATACGACGCCACCGGCGCGGAGTCGGATGGCATGTGGCTGTGGAAGGCGTGGGCCAGCGACTCGCTCGACTGATGCCGGTCGAGGTACGCCGCAGCTCCCCCGAGCACACCCAGGCAGAACACGACCGCCGTCACTCCGAAGGTCCGCAGCATCAGGACCGGTTGACCACGTTCGGCAAACCGCCAGCAGAGGACTCCCCCGATGAGCGCTGGCAACCCGATGAGAGCCAGGGGTGCCAAGTCCTGCGCGATGTCCGGATGCAAATTGACCTGCACCAGCAACGGTGCCCCGTCGACCTGAATCAGGGCCACGAGCGGGACCAGCACCAGAAAGCCGACACCGACGGCAGCCAGCGAGCCAAAGGCCCACCGGCTCCAGAACCGCAGGTTGAGCGATGGCTCGCTCAGCCAGCGACTCACAAACCCGGCCACCATCAACGCCAACGGCGGGTAGCACGGCAGGGTGTAGTTTGGCAGCTTCGTTTGAGCGATCGAAAAGAATACAAAGATCACGCTGAACCAGCAGAGGACGAGTCGCCAGGCGGCTTGTTCGCGGGCGGTCGCGGGGTTCTCGGCTGACGGCTGGAAACGCGAACGCACCGTGATCGCCGATGGGACGATGAACAACGACCAGGGAAAGAACCCGATCCAGATGACCGGGATGTAATACACGATCGGGCCACGATGACTTTCCATCGCGGTGAGGAAGCGTTGCACGTTGTGGAACCCCAGGAACTCGCCCAGGAAGCCGCCCTCGGTGCGGGCCTCCACGGCAGCGAACCACCAGCCCGACACGAGGACTACGGTCGCGATCGCCGTGAGCGGTCGCAGGGCCCAGAAGACTCGCGGGATGTGGACGGCAAAGCGAGCCAGCCAGCCTCGCCAAGTCGGCTCGGCCTGCGACAACTGCCACAGGACAAACAGACCGATGGCCGTACCCGGCAGCAGAATTCCAATCGGCCCCTTGACCAGCACGGCCATTCCCATCGCCGCGTACATGGCCACGAACCCGCCCCAGGTCGCGGGGAGCCAGTGACCCAGACTCGTGGAGTCGGTGGACTCAGGGAATGTCTGTCCCTCGCGAAACGCCGGAGTCCACTTCACATACGCTGCGATCACCAGCGTCATGAAGAACACCAGATAGGCATCCGCCGTCGCCGCCCGTGCGACCACGCCAAACATGATGCAACTGGACATCGCCAATCCCGCCAGCAGTCCGATCCTCGCCCCCAGTAACCGCACTCCCACCCAGTGCGTCAGCAGTGCCGCAGCTGTGCCGAACAGGGCCGAGCCGATGCGGGCTCCCCACTCGTTCTCGCCCAGGACAGAGAACCCCAGCCGCATCACCCAGTACATCAGCGGGGGTTTGTGGGCGAACACCTCGCCGTTGTACCACGGCACGATCCACTCATCACGGTGGTGCATCTCGGCTGCGGTCGCTGCGAAGAACCCCTCATCCTCGTCCCACAGGCGGGTCGTTCCCAAGCCGGTGAAGAACGTGACGATGGCCGCAGCCAGCACCAGAAGTCGATCGCGAGTGAGAGTGGAGGACATGCAACGAACCTGCCAAAGCCTGAGGAGAATCACACCGTCCGAGCCGGTTCCGCACAGCCTATCGTGGGCGCATTCGCCCTCAGACCACCGACCGGCACCGGCCTCTCTGCGGGGAAGTAATGGCGTTCGAGCCGGTCGTAGACCAGCCCCAGTGGAGTCGTCCCGAGGAAGTAGCGAGCAGTCACCAGACCGATCGCCGCCCCGGCCAGCACGTCACTGGAGAAGTGGGCCCGTGTGGTCACGCGCTGCAGCGCGACCAGGACGCCGAGGCACAAGAACCAGCGGCGGGCCTGGGGAAACAGTTCGCCCAGCATCACCGCCAACGCCATCGCAAATGCGGTATGGGCTGACGGGAAGCCTTGGTGGTGCGTCCCACCGGCCCCCCATTGGAAGACACCGGTGAAGCTCGACCAGATCGAATGGTCAAAGTCGAACGCCCGGGGGCGAGTTCGGCTGACGCACAGCTTGACGAGATCGGCCAGTAAGCCAGCCGTAATCGCGGCCACCAGCGTTCGAGAGGCTCGCGATCGGAGAGCCGGATGAGTGAGCCACACGGTCACGAGAATCAGGACCGCCCCATACGGCGTCCCGAAATGCTCGGCGGCTTGCAACAGGTCGGCGAGTTCGTCGGGAAGAGGGTGCGTCTTCAAATAGCCCAAACAGGCCGAATCGAGAATCGCCACACTGGCTGCGCTAAGCCACAGCAGCCCCCCGGCGATCAACCACATGCGCACGACCGGTTGTCGGGCCATCGATGGATGGCCGTTGCCTGTGCCACTCCGCACCCCGAGCGCTGTCCCGATTCCGGAATCCATTCCGACCTCCCTGTGCGTGCGACATTGCACGTTCACGGGAGTCTAAATCAATCGCCATCTCCGGTCATAGACCACTTTGTCGCCATCCGCCACCCTCCGTGGCCGCGTGTGTCGGACGCTACGAATGCGAATCATCGCAGTTCACGCTTGCTGAGAGGCTATCCGAAAAGCCGCGCTGCTCTCACTCAAGGAAAGAGCTATGTTTGAGCCGCCACTGGGCCAAGGAGTGCGGCAGCATGGCGGATGGAATCGATGGGCCTCGGAAGGCGTATGGGACGGATTTGTCGGACGCGCAGTGGGCGATCATGGAGCCGTTGCTCCCGGCGGCGAAGCCGGGGGGGCGGCCGCGAGTGGTCGATTTGCGACAGGTCATTAACACGATCTTTTATCAGCAACGGACGGGTTGTCAGTGGGACATGTTGCAGGGCCAGCGCGTACTATTCCGTGATCCCCAGCACTGTTTCGAGCAGGAACGCATCGTTCCAGGCGCAGCTGCGGCGTTTCATGACGGTGCTGAT
>JAYTWO010000317.1:0-12718 GCA_043743415.1 Planctomycetota bacterium | reverse complement strand
GTACCACATCGAGACTCCCGGTCCCGGCACGAAGGCGGCCCCGGTCAGTGACTCCGAACTCGCCAGCCGACTCAGTTACTTTCTATGGTCGACCGGTCCAGATGCAGAACTGCTGTCTCTGGCCGCAGCCGGGAAGCTGCACGATCCAGATGCGCTGGCGGCTCAGGCGAAGCGGATGCTGAAGGATGCGAAAGCTCGCCGCCTCGCAACGGAGTTCGGGGCGCACTGGTTGCACATCCACGACTTCGAGAACCACAACGAGAAGAGCGAGCGGCACTTCCCGACGTTCAATGCTTTGCGAGGGGCGATGTACGAGGAGTCGTTACTAGTCCTGACCGATCTGTTCCAGAACGACCGGTCGCTGCTGTCGCTGGTCGACGGGGACGCGACGTTCCTCAACGAGGAACTCGCGAAGCACTACAACATCCCCGGCGTGACCGGCCCCGAGTGGCGACGTGTGGAGGGAGTCCGCCAGCACTCGCGCGGCAGCATCCTTTCGCTGGCGACGACGATGTCGAAGCAGTCGGGGGCCTCGCGGACGAGTCCGATTCTGCGCGGCACTTGGCTCAGCGAGGTGATGCTGGGCGAGAAGCTGCCCAAGCCGCCGAAGAACGTCCCCCCGCTCGCGGAGACCGTGACCGAGGGGTTGACGGAACGTCAGATGACGATGCTGCACAGCAACCACCCGGCCTGTGCGAAGTGCCACCTCCGCGTCGACCCGTTCGGGTACGCCCTGGAAGGGTTCGACGCCATCGGACGGCTGCGGACGCAGGACGCTGCGGGCTTGCCGATCGATACGAAGACGGTTCTCTTCGATGGCACCCCGGTCGCCGGGTTAGGCGAATTGAAGACCTACCTCGGCACGACCCGCCGCGTCGCCTTCCTCCGCCAGTTCACGAAGAAGCTCCTCGGCTACTCGCTGGGCCGCGCGGTACTCCTCTCTGACGAGCCACTGCTGACCGACATCCAACAGCAACTCGACCAGCACGACCACCGCGTGGGCCTCGCCATCGAAGCCATCGTCCGCAGCCCACAGTTCCGGGAGATTCGCGGGCGGGAGATGTGGGACGAGGAGTAGCAGTCGGGCAGGCATTCGCGCACGGATGACTTCGAAAAATGACACCAGGCCGGTCTCTCGCGAGACCGGCCTGGGCGGAATTCGAATTGTCATGGGTGCCGTGGGATAGGCTCCAGCCTGTCGGACTCCGAGGATGACAAGCTGGAGCCTATCCCACGAACCCTCACGCGGGCTGAAAGTCGCACAGGGCGTCCTTCAACCGCGCCCGGGCCGTGTGCAGCCGACGCTTGATCGTGCCGACGGGGCTGGCGAACCGGTCGCTCATCTCCTTCAAGGACTGACCCTCGAAGTAGAACGCTTCCAGCGTTTCCCGGTCCATCCGCCGCAGCCGGGACAGGCCCTTCCGCAGCTCGGTGGCTCGCTCCTTGGCGAAGACCGGCTCGTACGGTGAGGCCTTATTATCGCTGTAGAAGCTGAAGGATTCGGGAGCGCAGATCACCTCGGGAGGCCGACGGACGGCTCGGTTGATCGACAGCCGCACGGCGATCCGCTTCAACCAGCCGACGAACCGCTCGGGCTCGCGGAGTTGATCGAGCTTGCGGAAGGCCCGCAGGAAGACTTCCTGGGTCACTTCGGCAGCTTCCGCCGAGTTTCGCAACCGGCGGTAGACGACCGCGAACACGCTCGACTCGAACTGGGTCACGAGTTGGCCGAAGGCGTCCCGGTTGCCCGACTGAGCCTGGAGAACGGTCTGGAGGATTTCGATTTCGTTCATGATGTGGCCCCCCTTCCTGGGGAGTGTTTTGGTATGGGGTTCCCCGCTGAGGAATGAGTCCCGATGGTGGAACAGCGGAGAGGAATGAATGCAGCAACCATCACGCAACACGACTTCCCTGGAACGGGAGTTCCGCCGGGTGGGCCGAGGCGATGATTTCGGGCAGCAGCCAGAAAATGAGGTCAGAAGTTCGCTCGGAGGAGCCGGGGCAATTGTGCCCCGTGTGGGAGTCTGAAAACCGTCTCGCTTTAAGTTCCGCTCATCGAAAGATTCTGTTCCGGCCCGGCCAGTGACGGCATGTGGGGCAGCAAACAGAGCAACATGAGCGGCACCGCGAGGGCGGCGACTCCGACAGACTTCTGGTCTCGTTGGCGGCTGAGTTTCAGAGCGTTACGGCTCTGGAAATCACCAAGGAGGCCCAGGCTGCCGGGGGAATCAGCTCGGCCCACGCTCGTGAGTGCGTGGCCGGGGTAGCGGGGCATAGCGCCTCCGCTTCCGCTGTCGGTTCCAGACAGTCGCTACTCGTTGGATCGAGATAGCGAAGGAAGTGCGGTTGGGAGAGCGGTTTCCCGGTATGCGAGCGCATGTTCCCTTGGCGCGAACGCACGACGACTGCGGCGGTTCCGGTCTGGCAATTGCCAGCAAACCCGAAGTTGACCGAGACGTTGTTGTTGTTCAGCTTAGCCAAGATGCACCTCCTGCGATGTTCGCAGTCCACGAGAAACACAAACCGCCGCCCCACACGGTTCACAGACTCACGGGGGGCATCCAAGACTCGGAATCAGGGAGACCATCCCGTGAACTTCGCACCGACTCGGGGCGACAATTCTTGGGCATGGGATCACTCACCCATATGACCCACGAACGCTTGCCAAGGTTCGCGGATTATCGCTCATTGTTGCTGGAATTCCAAAAATGAGGGAGAGGTATTCTGGGGAAAAACGCACGATGCAGAGGTCCGGCCTCCGTTTAGATGCCATGCGAAGGCGTTGCGCAGCTGAGCGAGCCTCTCGCCCAACGCTCCCTTATAACCAGAAAACACTTCCCATGCCACCCAATCACGCCAAGCATCCCAGTCTGCCGATATCGCTTGCCACTCCTCGGTCGGTGCAATCGCTAGCTGCCGCTTCGACGAGGGCGAACATGGGAGGATTTCTGGCCGATCAAGTTGACACGGGGGATTCAGTGGCGCGCCACCGGTCCGGACTTGCGTGTGTCGGTCGCCAGACTTCCGAAGTCTTCGCCGGGTCGCCCGCGTTCTGGCGAACGCAGCTACAGAGGGCAACTGATTCTGGCAACTTCTGAAAGAATGTGACTGAATCACTTGATTTCTGTCACCAAGATGACAGAATTTGGGTGAGATGACAAGACTTGGCAGAGAGAGAAGCCTCAAATGTTGCTGGATCAACGACGCGGCAACATTCGGGAGTTCGTTGAAACCAAGGGGTTTGTCAGCCTTCAGGAGATTGCGGAGTCGGTCGGAGTCAGTGAAAGCACCGTGCGGCGGGATCTGGAGTATCTTGACCGAACGGGGCAGATTCGGCGGACACGGGGGGGAGCTGCGGGGGTTGGGGAGACGTTGCCCGCCTTTGACGAGCGCGAGAACCAGGCCCTGAGCGAGAAACAACGGGTCGGGAAGAAGGTCGCCGAGCTGATTCAGCAGGGCGAAACGATTCTTCTCGATGGGGGGACGACGACCCTTCACGTCGCAAGACATCTCGCGGGCAAGGGGGTGCAGGTCGTCACGAACTCGATCCCGATCATCAATCACTTGATGGCGGTGCCGGGGATCGAACTGGTGGTGCTGGGGGGCTACCTGTTTCCGCGAACGGGGGTCGTCCTCGGTCCGCTGACCGTCGAGGCTCTCCAGAACTTGAAGGTGCGGCGGCTGATCTTCAGTGTCGGGGGGATCACTGAAGCGGGTCTGTTCAACCAGAACTCGCTGCTGGTCGAAACGCAGAAGCAGATGCTTGATGCCGCCGACGAGGTGATCCTGGCCACCGACAGCAGCAAGTTTGGCCACTCGGAACTGGTCCACCTGTGCCCACTCAACCGGGTGCAAAAGCTGGTCGTCGACAGCGGACTGTCGGACCACTGGCGAGAAGTCGTGCGGAAAAACGGGATCGAACTGGTGATCGCGGAGTGATGGAAGAGTTCACCACGGAGACACAGAGGCACGGAGAAGAGAACAGGAGAGGAGGGGGACAGAACAGAATGTCTGGTCTCTCACAGAATCGAACACAACTCTCCTCTTGCCTTCTCCGTGCCTCCGTGACTCCGTGGTAAATCCTCCCCTCTTGAAACACCCAACAACTGACCACTGAAGACACAACAATTCATGTCCATCACCCGCACAGATGTCGAACGCATCGTTCGCGATGTCCTGACTCGGCAAATGACCGGCAGCCCAGCGGCTCCGGCCACGAAGCCGAATCCGCTTGTCGTGAACATCTCGGCCCGGCATTGCCACCTGACCCAGGAGCATGTCGAGATCCTCTTCGGGAAGGGGCACAAGCTGACCCCCAAGAAGTGGCTCTACCAAGAGGGCTACTTCGCCGCCGAAGAGACGGTCGCCATCGTCGGCCCGCGTCGCCGGATGCTGCCCGAGGTCCGCGTCCTTGGCCCGTGCCGGGGTGACACGCAAGTCGAACTCGCCTTCACGGACTCCATCTCGCTGGGCCTCGACATCCCGGTGCGAATCAGCGGCGACGTGAAGGGTTCCGCAGCTGCCCTGCTGGTTGGCCCAGCGGGGAGCCTGGAACTGAATCAAGGCGTGATCCGCGCGATGCGTCACGTCCACATGAACCCGAACGAGATGGCCTTCTACGGCGTCAAGAA
The DNA here is from genome assembly GCA_043743415.1 of Planctomycetota bacterium. Classification (GTDB taxonomy): domain Bacteria; phylum Planctomycetota; class Planctomycetia; order Planctomycetales; family Planctomycetaceae; genus TH-plancto1. The sequence goes on along the minus strand of JAYTWO010000317.1, from coordinate 8,087 downwards.
CGGCGACGCGATGCACCTCCGCATTGAGTCGCCCAGCTGCACCACGGTGCTGGAGAACCTGAAGGTCCGCGGCGGCGACGACAAGATCAAACTGGAAGTGCATCTCGACACCGACGAAGGCAACGCGGTCGACCTCGAAAATGCCACGAAGGTCGAACTGATCAAGGCGACTCCGTGTGCGTGTCACACTCACTGAACACGATGTAGCAGAAGTCGTAAGACTTCTGCCGTCATGCCCCACAGAGCAGAAGTCTTACGACTTCTGCTACAACCTCACCCCCCAACCCCCCGGAGAATCAGAATGGCCAAAATGGAAGCCCTGGGCATGATCGAGACCAAAGGTCTCATCGCCCTCATCGAAGCGTCGGACGCCGCCCTCAAGGCGGCGAACGTCGAGTTCCTCAGCTGGGAAAAGATCGGCAGCGGTCTGGTCACTGGCTTCTTCACCGGTGATGTGGCAGCGGTCAAGGCCGCCGTCGACGCCGGAGCCAGTGCAGCTGGCAAGATCGGCGATGTCGTCAGCGTGCAGGTCATTCCTCGCCCGCACGACGAACTCGTCATGGTCATCCCGAAGCCGAAAGGCTCCGCCAGCAGTAGCTCGCCTGCTTAGTCCGTAGCAGAATTCGTAAGAATTCTGCCGTCATCCGTTTCCCTCAGCACACCAGAATTCTGACGAATTCTGCTACTCAAAGGTCCATCCCATGAACGAAGCCATCGGTCTCGTTGAAACCAAGGGCATGATCGCGCAGATCGAAGCTGCCGACGCCATGCTCAAAGCTGCGAACGTCACTCTGGTCAAGCAGATCCCCATCGGCGGTGCCTACATCACCACCGTCATCAAGGGCGATGTCGGCTCCGTCCGCGCCGCCGTCGATGCCGGAGCCGCAGCCGCCTCGAAGGTCGGCGAGCTGATCTCCGCGCACGTGATTCCGCGTCCTGAAGCCAACCTGATGAAGAACTTCATCTAACGGCGGAGCCGGTCTAATGTCAGAAGTTCACCACGGAGACACTGAGGCACGGAGAATTCAGGATGTTTATTCACGCCGATTTGACTCAAAAGGTCATCAGAGCCTGTGTCGAAGTTCATCGAGAACTGGGTGCGGGTTTGTTGGAATCGGCATACGAAGAGTGCCTCTGCTGTGAGTTAGGTCTGCGGAACATCCCCTTCGAGCGGCAAGTCTCATTGCCGGTCACATACAAGGGACTCAGGCTTGATTGCGGATACGTGATGGATCTCATTGTCGATCAAAAAGTATTGCTGGAGTTGAAGGCCGTCGAAGAGATTCATCCGATCTTTGAGGCACAACTTCTCACCTACTTGCGATTGACCAATCTGCGTGTCGGACTCCTCGTAAACTTCAACGTCCCGATTCTGAGAGACGGAATCAAGCGTCGACTTCTCTAGTCTCTTCTTTCTCCGTGCCTCTGTGTCTCCGTGGTGAATCCAACAGACAGGAACCCACCCGTGAAGGTGTTAGTCGCAAACTTAGGTTCCACCTCCTTCAAGTACCGACTCTACGACATGACCACCGAGAGCCAGTTGGCTCGCGGGGGCATCGAGCGAATCGGACAAGATGCGGAGGGAACTTGCTTTGTCGAGATCAACGGTCGGAAGGAGCAAGTCTCCCGCCGCATCGTCGATCACGCCGAAGCCGTGCGGATCTGTCTCGAACAGCTGACCCACCCTGTGACCGGCTGCATCAAGTCGGTGGACGAGGTCTCGGCCATCGGGTTCAAGGCGGTCTTTGCCGGGAAGCTGAGCGGGGTGCGGATCGTCAATGACGAACTGCTCGACGCAATGGAGGCTCTGGCCGATGTCGCCCCAGCTCACAACCCGCCGTATGCCCGAGCGATGCGGCAACTGCGAGCCGCCTTTCCGCAGATGCCTCTGGTGGCGGCCTTGGAGACGGGGTTCCACGAGACGGTGCCAGCGGAATACCGGACGTATGCGGTGCCTCACGAGTGGACCGAGAACTTCGGGATTCTCCGCTGGGGATATCACGGGGCCAGCCATCGATACATCGGGACGCGGATCGCCCAGATCCTGGGACGGAGTGACCTCAAGGTCATCTCGTGCCATCTGGGCGGCAGCAACTCGATCTGTGCGATGGTCGGCGGTGTGTCGCAATCGGCCTCGATGGGGATGACGCCGCAGACGGGGTTGCCTCACAACAACCGCGTGGGCGACTTCGACCCGTTTGCGATCCCGGTCATCATGAGGGCTACGGGCAAGACCTTTCCGCAGGTGCTGGAAGACCTCTCGACGAAGAGTGGTCTGCTCGGCATCAGTGGACTGTCCGCTGATTGTCGCGACCTGGAAGAAGCTGCAGCCAAGGGACATGAGCGAGCCGCCCTGGCGATGAACGTCTTCGCCGCCAGCATCCGCCAGTACATCGGGGCCTACCTGACCGTGCTGAACGGAGCGGATGCGATCGTGTTCACCGGCGGGATCGGGGAGAACAGCCAGTGGGTGCGAAAGGCCGCAACCCGGAACCTCGACTTCGCGGGGATTCATCTCAATGAGGTGTTGAACCAGACGGCCAAGGGCGAAGCCTGTTTGAGCGCCGTGGACAGCCGGACGCAGATCTGGACTCTCCCAACAAACGAAGAGATCGTCGTCGCAAGGCAGAGTGTGGAAGTGACAAGGGGCAAGTGACAAGTGCCAACGAAGAGCAGAGGTTGTGATGGATGACCAGCCTCGGGATTTGTGTGAGCGGACTTTTCAGTTCGCGAAGGCGGTTCGGCTCTTCGTTCGCAAACTTCCCAAGACTATTTCCAACATTGAGGATGTCAAACAACTGGTTCGCTCCTCTGGTTCCGTCGGGGCGAACTACATCGAAGCCCAAGAAGCAGTCAGCCGTAAGGACTTTCGATACCGAGTCTGTGTCTCCCGCAAGGAAGCCAGGGAGTCTATCTACTGGTTGCGACTCTTGAACACGGGAACAGTCGAAGCCATCGACGTGGAACGCCAACAACTCCTCTGCGAATGCAGCGAACTCCTCAGAATCCGCAGCGCCATCATCAACCGAGCAAGTCCCTAACCGCCATCCTCTTCCTTGTCACTTGCCCCTTGACACTTGTCCCTTCGCCCCAGGCGTCTCATGTTCTTAGCCAGAATCACCGGCAGCGTCGTCGCCTCGACAAAAGTCGACTCCATGATCGGCCAAAAGCTGGTCATCGTCGAACCGTTGCGGGTGAACGAGAAGACCAGGGGCGAACTCGTCGGCACCGGTCGGTCGTTCATCTCGGTCGATGTGGTCGGAGCGGGTGAGGGCGAAGTGGTGCTGATCGTCCAAGGCTCCAGCGCCCGGTTCACCGATGAGACCAAGAAGCTGCCGGTCGACTGCACCATCATCGGGATCGTCGACACCGTCACCGTGGGCGACAAGACGATCTTCAAGAACAACGAGTGACCCCGTGGGATAGGCTTCCAGCCTGTCGTCTTTCAGCGATCTCGACGGGCTGGAAGCCTATCCCACGAATCAACGAGTGAGCGGACCGGCGCTCGCTGCCGGTTCTGACCAACGAACAGAAGAGACTTGCACACCACTCAAAGCCCAAGGGTTGCAACCCGTGGGCGTTCTCGGATGACAACACCACGTCAAGTCGAACAACCACCATGCAAACCAACGAAACCGCCATCCGCTCCGTCGTCGAACAGGTTCTCGCCCAACTCGGCAAGCGGCCCGCTCCCGGTTCGGCCCCTCAGCCCAAGGCCAACGGCATCCCCGTCGTCTCGGCCTCTAACGGCGGCGGCTATCGCCCCGGCGGCGGCGGAAACTGGGGCGTCTTCCAGACGGTCGACGAAGCCGTCGCAGCTGCCACCGAAGCCTTCGCTCAACTGAGCAAGAAGGGAATGGCCGCTCGCGCCGAGGTCTGCCGCATCGTCAAGACGATGTGCGAGCAGCAGGCCGATGAACTCGGACGGGCCGAGATCGAAGAGACGAAGGTCGGGCGGCTCGATCACAAGATCGAGAAGCTGAAGATCATCAAGCTGGTGCCCGGCACGGAGTACATGAAGTCGAACGTCTTCAGCGGCGACCATGGGTTGACCGTGGAAGAGTACGCTCCGTTCGGCGTCATCGGAGCGATCACCCCGGTGACCCACTCCTTGCCGACGCTGGCCGGGAACATCGTCAACATGGTGGCTGGCGGAAACACGATGGTCGTGAACCCTCATCCGAATGGGGCCCGGATCGCCTGCGAAGGAGTGCGGCGGTTCAACAAGCTGTTCGCGGAAGCGATCGGGATTGAGAACATCGTCACGATCATTGAGAAGCCGACCCTCGAAACCGCCGACGCGATCTTCCAGCATCGCGGCGTCAAGATGCTGTGCGTCACCGGTGGACCCGCCGTCGCCCGAGCAGCGATGGCCAGTCGCAAGAAGGCCGTCGTCGCCGGACCCGGCAATCCACCGGTTGTCGTCGACGAGACCGCGGACATCGACAACGCCGCCCGCTGCATCGTGAGTGGGGCAGCGTTCGACAATAATCTGCTGTGCATCGGGGAGAAGGAAGTCTTCGCCGTGCTGCCAATCTTCGACGCTCTGATGGATGCGATGGGTCGACATGGGGCGTACCGGCTGAATGCTCAGCAGGTCGAAGCCCTGACTAAGGTCGCCTTCTCGCCGCCACCGAAGCCCGGCGATCATTGGGTTCTCAATCGCGATCTGGTCGGCAAAGACCCGGCTGTCCTGGCCGAGAAGATTGGCCTGCGTGTCCCCGCCGGAACTCAGTTGCTCTACGGCGAGACCGACACGAACAACCCGTTCGTTCCCGAAGAGCAGATGATGCCCTTCGTCCCGTTCGTGCGAGCGAAGAACTTCCAACACGCCGTCGACCTGGCTGTGGAGTTCGAGCACGGGTTCCGCCACACCGCGATCATCCACAGCCGCAATGTGCGGAACATGAGCATCATGGCCCAGGCGATGGACACGACGCTGTTCATCAAGAACGGGGCCTCGCCCGCCGGTCTCGGACTGGGCGGCGAAGGCTACCTGAGCTTCAGCATCGCGACGCCGACGGGTGAGGGGGTCACCAACCCGCTGACGTTCTGCCGCGTGCGAAGGTGCTGCATGGTGGATGATCTGAGAATAGTGTGAGGAGAGATGAGAGACGAGAGACGAGAGCCAGGCGAGTGGAAGAGCCAGGGAGGGATCGCCATGTTTCAGTTCGAGAAGCTCGTTGTGTGGCAGCGGGCGATCGAATACACGGACATGATCTACTCGATCAGCGCGGATTTCCCATCCATCGAGAACTTTGGACTATCCCGTCAGATTCAACGAGCTGCTGTCTCTGTTCCGTCCAACATCGCCGAAGGGAACAGTCGCCATTCGGATCTCGAGTTCGCTCGATATGTCGAAATCGCCTACGGCTCACTCATGGAGACAGTCACCCAGCTGCACATTGCCCGTCGCCGGAACTACTGTTCCGAGGAACGATTCCAAGTCGCTCTCACTCTGGCTGAGGAAATCGCCCGAATGCTGAGCGGTCTCCGCTCCAACCTGGTGGGACGAAGATAGGCGAGCCGCCCTCTGGCTCTCCTCTCTCGTCCCTCCTCTCTCCTCTCTCGTCTCTCTTCTCTCGTCCCTCCTCTCTCGTCTCTCTTCCCATGCAACTTGCCTCAGTCATCGGTCGCACGAACGCCACGATCAAGCATCCCGCCCTCAACGGTTGGAAGCTGTTGATCGTGCAGCCGCTCGATCTGGCGGGGGGCGACGATGGTGACCCGCAGATCGCCATCGACCACCTCGGCAGCTCGATGGGGGACCGGGTGATGATCACTGCTGACGGCGCGGCCATCCGCGACTACATGGGCCGCGTCGACACTCCGGTGCGGTTCGCCGTGATTGGGATCGCGGATTGATGTCGCTACGTTCGCCAGAACGTGGGCTCCCAGAACCCGTGTCCGAAGAACGGGACAGACTTCCGAAGTCTTCGGAGACTTCGGAAGTCTGCTTGCAACCTGGAACGCCGATCACATACGCCCACCTTCTGGCGAAGGTGGCTACGGGAATTCCCTTCACCACGCACCTCTCTCCCATGCTCGATTCGACCGCAGTAGACCAGATCGTCGCCAACGTGCTGAGGCAACTCAGCGCGGCGGGGACGCCTGCGGAGAGACGAGAGACGAGAGACGAGAGACGAGAGCCAGAGAGACGAGAGCCAGAGAGACGAGAGCCAGAGAAGACGGTCAACTCTGGCTCTTCTCTCTCGTCTCTCGTCTCTTATCTTTCCGATCGCGTCATCACGGGCGACCTCCTGGCGGAGAAGGCGAAGGGGGCCACGCAGATCGTTGTCCCTGACAAGGCGATCCTCACTCCGACCGCTCATGACTTCCTCAAGGTCAGTCAGGCTCAACTCATCCGGGCCAGTGCCTCTGGTACGAAGGCCGGAGCGGTGAAGACAGATGCTCCCGCCATCACCTCGTGGAAGCTCATCACTGTGACCAGCACTCCGGCGGTGATTCGACTGAGCGGCGAACTGGGAGCCGGTTGGGGCCGCGAGATTCTCGGTTGTCCGGACGATGCGGCCGCGCTGGCGATCAGCGCGATCTGCCGTGGCGAGTCCGGCGGTGTGGTGATCCTGTCGAAGCAGCACTTCCGCGCTGCCTGCCGAGCCAATCGCAACGACAAGGTCCGAGCCGTCCCGGTCACATGCCCGGCTGAGGTGAAAGCGGCTCGCGAACAACTCCGTCTGAACGTCATCGCCATCGACCCCACCGGTCGCAGCTACTTCGAACTCAAGAACACCATCACCGCTTTCACGGGGGCGAAATAGCCATGCGCATCGCCCAAGTGATCGGCAAAGTGACGCTGGTGCGGAGCCATCCTTCGTTGAAGGGGGCGTCGTACAAGCTAGTCGTGCCATTGACCCGCGAAGGACTTGAGGGCGGCGACGCGGGCCGGGGCGAACCGCTGGTGATGTTCGACTCCCTCGGAACCGGCGAGGGGAGCTTCGTGGCGCTAAGCGAGTCGGCTGAGGCAGCGGCTCCATTTCATCCCGACACGAAGCCGGTTGATGCGTATAATGCGGCGATCCTCGATTCCATCAATTTGGAGGGACGCCATGCCGGTGCATGATTGGAGCCTCGCAGCAAGCAGTGATTTCCACGAGTTTCATTCTCTATGGATCGGGGAGTTGAAGCGCAGCCTGAACAAGGGGCTGCTGCCAGCCGACTACTATGCGGTTTCTGAAGCACGAATCATGGGATACATCCCGGACATCCTGACGTATGAAAAGTCGGAAGCTCGACGGAATCCTTCTCCGGGCAATAGCGGAACTCAGACTCAGGGCGGAGCTGCACTCCTCACCGACGTGATCGCCCCTCGGGTGCGATACCTTGACCTACCCGATCACTGGAACGCAGTGCGCGAGTATCGAGTCTCGATTCGGAATCAGCATAGCGAACGACTGGTGGCTTTCATTGAACTGGTTTCTCACGGAAACAAGGACCGAGTGGACGCGATCAATCAGTTCAACGACAAGCTCGAAGCAGCCATTCGCAATGGCTGCAACGTCATGGTGATCGATGTACATCGACCGGGGGCTTTCGACCCCCACGGAATGCATAACGCATTCTGGTCTCGTTTTGCGGAAGCGCCACACGGGGTGACCGATGAGGAGCAAATCGGAGTGGCCAGCTATCATGCCCCGCTCCAGAACGGAACCCTCGAACCTTTAGCGTACTTTGAGACTGTCGCAATCGGGAAGGATCTCCCCGGTATGCCTTTATTCTTGGAAGGTCGCCAATACATTAACGTCCCGCTACAGAGCCTCTATGACAGAGCTTGGGACGACTTTCCCTCTCACTGGAAGACTGTCCTGGAAGCTCCGAATACCCCTTAGCTTCCTCCCCCTGAACAGCCGATCTAACACTCACAAACCTCACTCCCGGAACGCGAACCAACCCATGTCCTACCACCCGCTCTTCAACAACCCCCGCATCAAAGAACAGATCTGCGAGATCGGTCGCCGGGTCTACAACAAGGGCTTCGCCGCCGCCAACGACGGGAACATCTCGTACCGCGTCGGCGAGAACGAAGTCCTCTGCTCGCCGACATACATCTGCAAGGGGTTCATGACCCC
>JAYTWO010000316.1:0-8746 GCA_043743415.1 Planctomycetota bacterium | reverse complement strand
GCAGCATCTTGTACGAGTACACGGCCAAAAGACCAGAACAAGCCAACTGGGAATGGCGGTTCGGATTCGAGAACCATTGGGGGTATCATGCCACAAGCGCAATCCGAGTACTGCACCACTGGCTGGCAAGCCATGCTTTAGACCAATTGGGAGGTAAACCATGAGTCATGAAGTGTAGGAACGACAGTCCCTGAAGCAAACGCGTCAGCGAACGTTGTGTCAAGTGAATCTCCCCGGATGACTCCCGCCCGGCAGCGGTGTAGACTGAGAGTGCTTTCTCCCGTTCCTCAGCTCAACCTGCCTTCCCGTGTCCGACTCCGAATCCACTCCCGAATCGGCAGAAGAGGCCCAACTGCGCGTGCGGTTGCTGGCCTCGCCGGAGGCGGTGTTGGCCGAGGAATTCACGCGGCACAACGCGCGGTTTCGGCGGCTGGTGGCGTTTCGGTTGGAGCCGATGGCGGCCAGCCGCGTCGACCCAGACGACGTATTGCAGGAGGCGTGGATGGCCGCAGCCCAGCGGCTATCGAGCTACTTCTCGACGGAGGGGATGACGTTCTTTGTGTGGCTGCGGCTGATTGTGTTGCAGACGATCATTGATGTGCATCGGCGGCATCTGGGGGCGAAGATGCGGGACGCCTTTCGCGAGGTACCGATCGACAGCGACCGCTCGCGGGACACCTCGCACGCCATCGCCCGGCAACTGCTGGGCGGGTTGACCAGTCCGAGCGAAGCCCTGATGAAGGCCGAGACGGCGCGCCAACTGGAGTCTGCGATCGAGGGGATGGAGCCAATCGACCGGGAGATTCTCGCCCTGCGGCACTTCGAGGAACTGACCAACAGCGAAGTCGCCGAGGTGCTGGGCATTCAGGTCAAGGCGGCGAGTATCCGGTACGTCCGGGCCCTCAAGCGGCTCAAGGAGATGCTGGGGACGCTGTCGACTTTTTTGGGAAAACCATCGGATGCCTGAAGCCTCGGAGCAGCACGATCTCGGCCAACTCGCGGAGGAGTTCGTCTCTCGTCGCCGACAGGGCGAGCGAGTGTCGATCGAGGAGTATGCCGCTCAATACCCCGATCTCGCGGAGGAGATCCGCGAGCTGTTCCCGACCGTGGTCGAACTGGAACAACTCAAGATTCACAAGGTCTTCTCATCGGGTGGGCCAGCGGCGTCCATCGGCCCGGTGCCGCTGCATCAGCTCGGCGATTTCCGGATCATTCGCGAGATCGGTCGCGGCGGCATGGGGGTCGTGTATGAGGCGGAGCAGGAGTCGCTGCACCGCCGCGTGGCCCTCAAAGTTCTCGGCACGCAACTCGGCATGTCGGCACGTCAGAAGGCCCGCTTTCGCCGCGAGGCTGAGGTCGCCGCTCGCCTGCACCATACGAACATCGTGCCGATCTATGGAGTCGGCGAGGACAAGGGACTGCAGTTTTACGCGATGCAGTTCATTGAGGGCGTGCCGCTGAATCGGTTGATTCGGGCGTGGCGCGAGGCGGCGGGGGGCGGGAGTTCAGAGGCACTCGTCCCATCTCTCAGCACACCGGGGTCGCTCTCTCTAGTCGGAGCAGTGCAGGAGATATTGAAGGCCGAGGCGTCAGCGGAAGCGGGCACTCCCAGTGGTCGCGACACCGCCACGATCGCCGATGGGTTGGATGATTCGTCGACGTTTCCGTCCCCGCTGATTCAGGTGCAGTTGCAAGACTGCAGCGCGGCTTCGGGGCCACCACGAGTGCTGGTGCATGCGAAAGCGACGTGTGACGCACGCTCGACAGACTTACGTCTGCCGCTCGCTCGCGAGCATCGGGCTTTTTGGAACGAGATTGTCCGTCTGGTCATCGACGTGGCACTGGGGCTGGAGCATGCTCACCACCTCGGAGTTTTGCACCGCGATGTGAAGCCCGCCAACCTGCTGCTGGACCTCACCGGGTCGATCTGGATCACCGACTTCGGCTTAGCCAAGATGGAGACCCAGGACCATACCATCACCCGCAGTGGCGACTTCATCGGCACTCTGCGGTATGTCTCCCCGGAACAGCTGCATGGTCAGGCCGATGCCCGTAGCGACGTGTATAGCCTGGGTCTGACGCTGTTCGAACTGTTGACGCTCCAACCCGCTTTCGCTGACGAACCTCTCGGGCAGATCATGCAGCGGCAGACGCGAGAACTGCCGAGGAAACCTCGCGCGATCAACCCGTTGATCCCGCGCGACCTGGAAACGATCACGCTCAAAGCCTGCGCCGCCGACCCCGCACACCGCTATCAAACCGCTGCCGAGTTCGCTGCGGATCTCCGCCGGTTCGTCGACGACCGTCCGATTCGCGCCCGCCCGATCACCTGGGTGGAACGACTCTGGCGGTGGAGTCGCAAGAACCCGGTGATTGCCGGTTTGGGCACGGTCTCAGCGCTGCTGCTGGTATCGTTGATCGGCGTGCTGGGAGTCGCGAACTACAAGATCAGCAAGGGGGCGGACTCACTCCAAGAGGCTGCCAACCTGCTCAAGATCGAGAGCGGGTTCGCGAAGCTATCAGCCTTGGAAGCGAAGGCATCGGCGATCGAGGCGCAGAGTGAGCGCGAACTGGCGGATGCCAACCTGAAGCTCGCGCTGCAGGCGTTCGAAGACATCATGGACAACCTCGCCTCGCGCGGCAGTCCGGTCTCCCTCGTCTCCGAGGAAGATGCGCCCACTCTGTCTGAGGCGGTCGAGGCCAGTCCCGCCGACGCCGTGCTGCTCGAGCGGATGCTGGAGTTCTTTAACCTCTTTGCAAAGCAGAACCAGACCGACCTCACCGCCGAGATGGCCGCCATTCGCAGCCGGATCGGGGACATCCAGTTGAGGCTGGGGCGCGCCACGGAGGCGGAAGCGTCCTACACCGAGAGTGCGAAGACATACCACACGTTGCGAGCCTCCTACCCCACCTCGATCCCACTACTGCTCGCACACGCCAAGGCGTGGAACCGGCTGGGGGTGGCCTATAGTCAGCACGGACAAGTCATGGAGGCATTCGGCTCGCACCATGAGGCGTGCCGACTACTCGAAGAGACACAGGCTGACCGAGAAGCCCTCGAAGTCCAGCTGGAGTTGGGTCAGTCGCTAATTCTGGCGGACACGGTGTTCATCCGATCGGGGGCTTCGGAAGTGATGTCGGAGATGTTCCGCGACATGGGCAATCGACCGCCACCTCCGCCGGGTGGGACCAGTACCGATCGGCGACCTCCGGAGGGCAATCGAGACAACCCTGACCGCCCCAACCGGGAGCGTCCCGAAGGAGAACGGCCCGATCGTGATCGAGTGGACCGTGGTCCGGATCGTGGACCGCGACCAGATCGCAGACCGGACCGAGGACCAGGACCGTCATGGCAACGCTCGCGCGAGGACTGGGACAAAGGCTCCATCAAGGCGGTGGTGCTGTTGGAAAAACTCTGGTCCGCACACCCGGAGCATCCGCAGGTCCGCCTGTTGCTGGCGCGGGCTTATCGCAACCGGTACTACGCGAATCGACGCCGTCACATCGAGACGCAGGCGAACCTCGATCTACAAACGGCGATCGATCACCTGACGGCGCTGGGGGAATCGGATCCGACCTCACCGACGTATCGTTTTGAACTAGCGGATTTGCTTTGCCTGCCGCTGGCATCGTCGATGCCGCAGGCTCAGGATGCGGAGACGGTCAGCCGACTGGAGCGGTCGATCGTCCTCAGTGAGAAGCTGCTCCATGAGTCGCCGACAATCCCGGAGTACCAGGCCCTGCTCGGCATGGCCCTGCGGCGGCTGGCCTCCATTCGGCAGTCGGCCCACCATCTCGATCAGGCCGAATTGGGCTACCGCCGGGCGATCGAGATCCAGCGTCCCCTCGCCGCCCGTTACCCCTCGACCAGCATCCATCAGGTCGCCTACGTGAAGTCCTTGGCCGGGCTGTCCGACCTCGACAAGGAACGAGGCCAGATCGCGGTCGCTCAGGAGGGGCTCGACCAGGCCATCACGGTCCTCAAAGAATTCCTGACCCGCAATGGGGAGGACCGCTTATTAAAGTCCCTGCAGGAGCAGTTACAACGACGACGCAACAAGCTCCAGAGTCCTGGCAGTCCCGAACCCCAGCCAGTTCCCACGACATAGAGCCAAATCACTAGTGCGTGATGACCGCAGCCGGTGGCTGGGACATGTCATGCGCCCCGGTTTCTTCAACCATGCGAATGCACCAAGCGGTCGCAATCCCCGCCAAGAGCGCAGCGGTCAGCTGCACCCGGTGGTGCGAGTGGAACTCCATTTCGGGCAATAAGTCACCCAGCGAGATACACAGGAACACCCCCGCCGCAAACGCCAGCGTGTACCCCACGACTTCGGGGTGCTGCCCAGTCCAGCCGCTAAACCCCAGCAGGAACACGATCGCTCCCAGCGGGCACATTAGCGAGTACAGCAGATTCACCGCCAGCCGCCAGTTCGAGGGGCACTTCCCTTCGCGCATCAGCACCGCGATCGACACCGAATCGAGTGGCTTATGCAGCAGAATTGCCAGGAACGTCCCGAACCCGACCCACATCACTCCCTTGGAATGCGCCCCCGCCTGCATGCTCGCTCCCAGCGCCATGCCGTCCAGCAGCGAATGCACCGACAGCCCGAAGCAGACACCCATCCAACTCAGCTCGCGATGCGACTTCGCTCCGTGAGAGTGCGCGACCTCCAGCGACACCACGGCCGGACCGCAGTGCCCGCCATCGTGGTCATGGTCATGGTCGTGTCCCTGCGGCTCGGGCACCTCAGCGGTCCCGTGATCGTGAAAGTGAAACATCCGCAGCAGCAGAAACATCGCGACCATGCCGCACATCAAGGCGATCATCGCCGCATCGAGCCGCTGCCCTCCCAGCTCCACCATCGCATGCGGCAGCAGATGAAACACGCTGATCCCCAGCATCAATCCGCCGACATAACTGATGAGCAGTTGCAACCGCCCATGCGTCAGCGTCACCAGCTTCGGCATCACACCGCCGAAGACCGAGGCCAGCACGATCGCCACGCAATACACCACCGCGACCGTACTGTGTACCGGTTGCAACTGATGCTGATGCCTCGCCGGAGCGAAACCCTCAGCGGCCAGTCCAGGGGATGAGGCCAGCATCACCACCGCCAGAACCATCCAGGCCCACAGAGCGAAGTTTAGAGACCGTCGACAGATCGATTCCAGCAGACTCATCGGACACCGGGAGAACTGGCCAGCTTCAACCCCCGAAAGAGAGCCCGCCGCCGCCAAGCCCCGGATTGTCACGCGATTGGTTCCGACATGCAACCAGTGCGACCACGGATCGCTCGTCTGTTGTGTGTCTCCCCATTGTCAGAGGCGAATCCGGACGTGGCGGGACGCCCCAGTGTCGGCGATCTCTCCGAAATCGCCGACAATGATGTGGCCGACTGTTCCGGTTGTATCAATCCGGGAAGTCTGTGGAGCAGATTCGAGTCGCCACCCATCCCACTGAGTCGGGAACCTGAACACCAAACTCTGAAATCCTCGCGAGGTCCGGGCGATGTCCTCCAGTCCACCCTCGTGCCTGTACGACTCAACGATTCGGAGAGATTGCGCCCCGTGGGGACGGTTTGACCCCCGTCCTCTCTCAGCGTAAATTCAATCGTGCTGGCGTCTTCGCCAGATCATCCCCCGTCCCCACACTTCGAGGGCGGGGAACTCGGTTCCCGTGGAGGCCCGGCCGATGTCGCCCTTCGATCGTCGCTCGTTCATGAGCCTGCTCTTCGGCTCTGCTGTCGGTGTCGGTCTGGTTCCCCACTTGTGGGCCCAGGAGGCTGCCCTCGACCGAGGGTTCGCCGTCGCCGTCAAGCCGTACACCACCGGGAGCGAAGTCGCTCGGCAGCTGCACGTCTGGGAGATGGAACTCCAGATGAAGCCGATGCGGATGGTCCAGGCCCCGGTTCCCGGCCAGAAGGAGCCGCAGCAGGTGTGGTATCTCGCTTATCGCGCGATCCCGCGTCCGATTATCAAGAGTACCGTCGGGGCGGATACCGATCCGGTGAACACCCTCGACCCGCCTCCCGGTCCCGCGCTGTTTATCCCGCAGGTGACGCTGGTCACCTTCGAAGATCGCGAGACGGAGATCCCTGTCGAGATCCACGTCGATCGAGTGCTGCCCGCCGCCGTGAAGAAAATCAACGTCATTGAACGCCCGGACATTCCCGCCCGGACATTCCTCGACTCGGTCTCCGTGGTGCGTCCTGTCCCCGAGCCCGTCGCAGTCGATGTTCTGGAGCAGCCGTGGGTCTATGGAGTCGCCACCTGGAGCGGAGTCGACCCCAAGAGTGACTTTTTCAAAGTGATCTTCCAGGGCTTCAGCAACGTCTATGAAGTCCGCGGGGAAGGGGACGAGGCACGCACTTGGCGCAAAGTTCTCGTCCAGAAGTTCACCAGCCGGGGTGACGAATTCGACCCCTCTCAGCAGGAGTTCGAGTTCGACGGAAAACCGTTCTGGGAATATCAACCCGATCAGAAATCGAAAGCCGAGATCGCCGCCGAACGGGCCGCAATCCCTCCCGTGCCCCCGTCCGAATGAAGGTTTATCCGACTATTTGTAGGGAGTGTGCGCCGTGCGGGGTCGCTTCAGTCGTTCCCACACGAGTTCCGGCAGGTACTTCACCGGCACCGTCCCCTGCTCCAGCGCCGCCTCGTGGTAACGCCCGAGGTGGAAGTCGGATCCTTGTTCGCGTTGCACCTCGCGCCGCAGTCGGATGAACGCCGACCGACCCACGAAGTAGGTCGAGAGCTGGCACGACGACTGCTTCGAACGGATGACTTTCAGTCTCGCTTCCCCTTCGCCCTGGAAGGCGTCTTCGGTCAGGAACCGCACCGCCTCCTCATCGGTCATGTCGGTGCAGTGCATCTTGTGATCGAGGATTGAGTTCGCCACGCTCCGCAGGAAGAACTTCAGCTGCATCATGCGGAGCGGGAGGTCGTCCGCGCCGTAGCCCTGGTCGAGGATCATCTGCTCGCAGTAATTGGCCCACCCCTCGGCATACACTCCGGACCCGAGGATGCGGCGGATCATCGACGGGTGGCGGTTCGCGTATTCGAGTTGCACGTAGTGGCCGGGGTAGGCTTCGTGGATCGTCAGGATGCGGAGCATCTGGCGGTTGTACTCACCGAGGTACGACTCGGCGCGAGCGGGCTCCCAGTCCTGCGGCGGTGGACTGATGGCGTAGATGCTCGACGCCGACGTATCCAGCGGCGGGGCCGCATCCAGGAACGCCACGCTGTTGCCGCGCTGGAACTCCGGCATCTCGATGATCCGGCAACGGTCCGGCACTGGCAGCTTGAGAATGTCGCGATCGGCGATGAACTGTTTAAGGTCCGTGACTGTGGCGATCGCATCGCGGGCCAGCTCGTTGGGCTGGCTATGGTCGAGGCCGATCTCAGCAATCACGCGCTGCAGGGTCGCTCGGCGACCGGCGTCGTCATCGGCGGGCAGCGGCTCCTTCGGGAAGTACCGGCCCCAGAGTTGCCTTGCGATCAGCAGCATGTCGCGGTGGGTTTGAGTGAGGTGTACTTCGGCTTCGGCCAGCACTTGATCTGCCGTCACCCCCGCATCGAGTTCCAACAGCAACTTCTCCGCGAACCGTTCCTGGCCGAGCCGCCACTCTCCAGTCGCGCGGGGGAGAAGTTCCTGCTCCAGGAACTTCTGATGCTGCTGGAGCGCCGCAATCACCGGCAGGCTGGCCGCTTGCAGTGCCGCCTTCTGGGGCGTCTCCCCGATGAGTGTGAATAACTCAGTCTCATAAAACGCGATGGCTCCCTTGTTTTGCCGGATCGTGGTCTCGGTGAGGACGCGCGGCGGGTTCTGGAGAGCCTCGCGCCCCGCTGCCAGCAAGCCCGGCACAAGCTTCATCCGCGCCAGGGCGTTCGTGACGTTCGTCTCCAGCGGCAGCGTCGACTGCGTGAACAACACATACACGCAGTCGGTCGCCAATCCCGTGCAGATTCGCGGGTCGCGTTCGTAAGGCTTCTCGTGCTCATCCAGCCACAGATCCAACTGGAGCCGGTCTCGCAGAATCTCGAAGTCCACCTGCCCATCGCGAGAGAGCTTCGCGTAGTCGACCAGCTTCGGCAATCGCTCCAACGTCTGCCGCACCAGTTCCACCCGCCTGGCCCGCGCCGGAGCCGACACATCATCCAACATCGCATCGAACCGATGGTCCCCCAACCGCGAGGCCCGCAGCGGACTGAACGAGAAGTCCGCCTCCAGATAGTCATGGAAGAACGTCGTGAGAGCCTGGTCAGCGGACATGAGGGGAGTCCCGGGAAGCACTGCTTGAGCCGGAGCGTCCGAGGCACCGATGAGCAACGCAAGGAGGAGGAGAGCGTGTCGACCGTGTTTCACGAAGCGTGATCCTGATGTGCGTGACGAAACCTGATGCGGCAACATACCGGGGGAAGGGCTGACAGGGAATGGTGCTGTGTCTCGTTGTGTGCCTCACAAAAGTAGGCAGCGGTCGCAAATTCACCACGGAACACCCAGCGCGGCACAGCCGCAACCGAAGGGGAAGCAGTCAGCCAGAAAACACTCTTCGTCGAGGCGGCCTCTGCACCCTGAAAGGGTGGAACATCACAGCCCAGGGTCGCGACCACCGGTCGCGCACCCTGGGGCCGGACGCTCGCAGGGGCCGAACCCTGAAGGGGTTCCACACAGGGTCACGCGGGTGGACAACCCCTTCAGGGTTGAGTTCCCCGGACCACGTTTCCCAGGGTGCGCTCCTGC
>JAYTWO010000315.1:0-3090 GCA_043743415.1 Planctomycetota bacterium | reverse complement strand
GGAGTGGATGGTCAGCCCGGACAACCCGCTGACGGCCCGCGTGATCGTGAACCGCCTGTGGCTGCAACACTTCGGCGAGGGGATCGTCGACACGCCGTCCGACTTGGGCGCCAATGGCGGGAAGCCGACGCATCCGGAGTTGTTGAACTGGCTGGCGAGCGAGTTACGGGAGGGACGAGAGACGAGAGAAGAGAGAGGAGAGCCAGACACTGGAACCGCGCTCAACGCCTCTGGCTCTCGTCTCTCCTCTCTCGTCTCTCCTCTTCCCTGGAGCCTCAAGCACATCCACCGGTTGATCTGCCTCTCCGAGACCTATCGCCAATCGAGTACACCGCGCGAAGACGGCGTGGCGGTCGATGCCGCCAGTCGACTGCTGTGGCGGTATCCTCCGCGCCGGATGGAGGCCGAGGCGATCCGCGATGCGATCCTCACGGTCAGCGGGCAACTGGACCTCACTCCCGGCGGCCCGGGGTTCGATCTGTTCGAAGCGAACACCAATTACGTGAAGGTCTACAACTCGAAGCGCCAGTTCGTCCGCGATGACTTCCGCCGCATGGTCTATCAGTCCAAGCCCCGCATGCAGTTGGAGGACACATTCGGCACGTTCGACTGCCCCGACGCCGGGCAGGTGACGCCCAAACGGACCAGCAGCACGACCGCCTTGCAGGCGCTGAGTCTGCTCAACAGCCCGTTCCTGTTACAGCAGTCGCTGGCGTTTGCGGAGCGAGTCGAGCAATCGGCGGGACGACAGGCTGGAAGCCTATCCCACGCGGCCCAAGTTGACCGGGCGTTCCAGTTGGCCTTCGGTCGACCGGCGACCGCCGACGAGCGAGCCGCCGCCGTGAAACTCGTCGAGCAACACGGGCTGCCGATGCTCTGCCGGGCACTGTACAACACGCATGAGTTCGTGACAGTCCGGTAGGGTTGAAGTCGATGTAGGGGTGGGACACCAGCTCGCTTTGGAGCGCTGGCCCACCGTGTCTAACGCGTGTCCTCGGGAGTGGTGGGCCTGCGCCCAAAGCGGCTGGTCCCACCCTACGGCACTGGTCCATCACTCGGGCTTGGTCGGCTGGCTCTGGAAGATCAATTGGAGGTTCTGCTCCTCTTTCAACATCTTGGATTTCAGATAGATGTTGTCGCGGACTTCAGACTTGGCTCCGGGCACCCGCATCAGCAGTTGGACCGTGCTGTCGACGACCTTAATTGGTTTGGTGCGTTTGATCTCCACCGGCTGGCCTTCGTCATCGAGGATATACATCCCCTCGGGGACTTTCTGCGTGTAGCCATCGGTGCCGACGACCGACCCGATGAGGTCGCCAATGAGATACGTCTTTCGTCGGGGATCGACCTTGATTTGGATCACGATGAAATACGCTTGCCCGTCCAGCGGAGCATCGCCCGGCTCTCCGAATTCTTCGCGTCTCTTGGTCCCGATCCCAGACACGATGATCGGTCGCGAGAACGCCGTGAACCGCCCGGCTTTGACCGCGTTGCCCGGCTCCCGCAGCAGATAGCCGCCGACAGCTCCCGCCAGATCGGCTGAGCCATCGCCTTCTTCGCTGCCGGAGGTTCCCGCGGAATCGGAGAGGGCACCGTTGGCGGGCATCGAGAAGGCGGCTGTTCCCTCATCGAATTGAGGGGGCTGGAAGTCTTCGATGCCCAGTGACTTCCCCGTCTGCAGGACTGGAGCGTCGATAAACTCCCCAAGCGTGTCGCTGCCTTCGGTCCCCTCGATCACTTCGAAAATGGATTCGAGTTCGGTGTCCCGGGACAGGCTCTGACTCAGCGGAATCGACAGGATCGCCAGCAACACTCCATGCACCACGAACGAAATCGAGAAGCTCTTCCCTTGCGGCCCCAGCAGATATTCCCGCCACGTCTGGGGCGGCAGCGGTCCGTCGGGCACAGTCGTTCCGAGCGGGATCACAACGGACGCCACCCGCGGACGCCGCGGAGGAGCGGTCGGAGTCTTCGCAGCTCGCGGCTCTGTCTCCGACATGATGTTTCCTTGGTCGGGAGTCGGAGGACGACACAAGCCCACCGGTTGCAACCGGTGGGCTTTCTGGCTCTCGTCTTCGGACTAAACCGGTCCAATCCCCTTGACCAACTCCGCATCCCACTCATCCAGCAGCGGCCAATCGACCGCACACGTTCCGAAATCCGCCATGTGTTGATACTGCGTGAGTCTCGCAATCGTCGAGTCGAGCAGCTGGCGATCGTTGCGGAAGATCGGCCCGTGGCTGGGGAGCAACCACTCCACATCCGTGTCCCGAATGCGGGTCAGCGACCGAATGAACGCGGGCAGGTCCGACCCGTGGTGGGCATCAATGTTCCCCACGCAGCCATCGCGATAGATGTTGTCGCCGGAGAACAGAATCTTCCCCAACCGAAACGCCAGCTGGGCTGGGGCGTGACCGGGGGTGTGCCACACATCGAGAGTCAGCGAGCCGAGCTTGAGCTGGTCCCCTTCGTCGATGGTCTTGTCGAACCGAATCTTAGGGAGGTCGATTGAGATCCCCTGCGCGGTGATCTCGGCATAGGTCATGATCCGCTCCCCTTCGGCGAGGAGTCCGGCGGCCTGCGGATGGCCGATCACCTGAGCCTGGGGCATGATCTCTTTGGCCCGCTTGAGCCCCTGAATGTGGTCCACATCCGCATGCGTGGCGATCAAATACTTGCACTGATTCAGCGGGAAGTCCATGTCCCGGATCAGGCCGATCATGTCATCGAGCGTGTCTTCATACCCAATGTCGATCAGCAACCACTCCCCCGCATCATGCACCATATACACCGAACACCCCAGCCGCCGACGGGCCTGAAGGTTCATTTCGATCACATGCGGAAAAACTTCATGCCGTGCCAGCATGCGCGGGGGTACTCTGAGAGAGGAGGGGCCAAGGGGACAGTACCTCGCATTCTAACGCGCTGGGAGCTGACACTCAAACAGGGGTTCCGAAGTGGACATGTTTCCAACGTGCCCGTCGTCTCCCATAGCCTCGACTTTTGCACATTTACATACTCATTGCCACGAGGTTTTCCAGGAGTTGTTTGACTTTTCTCGACCCTGGTCCGGCGAGTGCCCACTTCGAA
>JAYTWO010000314.1:0-6296 GCA_043743415.1 Planctomycetota bacterium | reverse complement strand
CTGTGTGCCTTGGCACAAGAGGTTCACTCGCGATACGATCTTCCCGAGCAGACCTCTTCCGGCTGCGCCGCCCCGGTAGATTCCAAAGCGAATCAACCGGTGCCACCCCGCGTCGAGCCAGACCCTGGCGGAGTGAACTAGACGTGGTCTGGCACGTCTGGGTGATGCAGGAACGAGAGGTCCATTTCCGTCGACATGCCACTCTGTTAACCTCTCGTTGCACTGTAACCCGGAAGTTCAAAGCAGCGTCTGGGCCATTCCGCCAAATCACCCATTGGTTGCCGAATCCATCGACGCAAATGCGAGTACTGTAAATCCATGATTCAGCCCACGGAAAAACATGACGCCATTTCTATCACTATCTTATCTGCGGTTGTGCTTGCGGTCTCGTTCATGCCGTGGGCTCAAGCGTCCGATTTGCCGTTCCGGGGCACCAGCGTATATGCGCATTTCCCTGGCATGCAAGTCTCCGGGATTATCACCGCGTGGAACGGCGACCTGTTGCTCATGGGAATCGTAATACCGAATTCCATTGTCGTCCTCGTCGCAGCGGTTCTTTCCGTCATCGTTTGGTTGCAGGCATCTCAGGTGTGGTTTGGCCCTCGCATGTTGAGAATCTCACTTGCGGGTTACGCTGCGTTTCACTGTATCTGGTTCATTTTTGCCGTGTCTGACTGGGCGACCCTTGGAATCGGCTCGATTCTCACTGAAGCCGCTTTCGTGTGGATGCTCGTCGTCCTGATTCGTCCGCATCGACAGGTTCGTCAGCCAACCACTCGGCCCGAAGAGCAAGATATTCAATTGCCTGAAGGCTGGCCTACGAATTGAAGAGCCGTTCGGCCTTCAATTGCATTCAAACGCAGGGTGGCGGGGTGGCCCAGACATCGCTTTGGATGTCTGGGTGACGAAGGAACAAGAGGGATTGAAGGGCGGGCGTCTCCTCTGTAACCTCTTATTGTTCCACAACAACCTCTTATTGTTCCGCGGGGTGGCCCCGGTTGAGTGATTGGGTGGCACAGGTTGGCTCGCTTTGGAGCCTACCTGTGTGCGCAGCACAAGAGGTACTTTTGCGATAAGTTCCTCCTCGCGCAAACCTCTTGTGGACAAGCCACCCCGGTAGATTCCAAAGCGAATCAACCGGGGCCAACCTGCGACTGGTCTCACCCGACCTTCAAACGGCGATCGCCCGGGTCCAGCCACAGGCCCTAGAACAAGATGTTGAGGCGAGTGAGGATCACGCCTCGCGTGTAGTTGACATTCCCCTGGTTGTTGAAGAAGTTAAACGAACTCTTGACGCCAGCATCAGCCACAGTTCCGCTATTGTGCAAGCGGGAATTCTTAATATTCAGTTTGTTCGTGCCAGTGCCCATCAGAACTGTCAGTGTGCCTTTGACAGTGACTCCCACCAGGTTGGCGAGATCCTCTCCAGCGTCCATGTCGATGGCCAGAGCACTGGCGATGGTGCTGTTCAACATGTCCAGTTTGTCCTTGTCATCTCCCATCTGAACGGTCAGTCTCCCGTTGACGGTGACTCCCCCCAGGTTGACGAGATCGGTTCCAGCGCCCGTGTCGATGACCAGATTGCTGTCGAAGTCCGCTGTGCCTCCCACCAGGACGACAGAGTCATCCCCGGCATTCATCGAGATCAACACGTCGTTAAAACTGGAAAACTTGAATTTAAATGACCCACCGATATTGCCGTTGATCTTGGTGCCGGATGTTCCCGACACCGTGTAATCCTGCATGCCGCTCTGAACGATCTTGATGGAGTTTGAAGAACTATCACCGGTGACGACAATATTCGTGATTCCAGCAACTTTGACCGGAATGGCAGTCACATTCCCGGACAACAACTGGCGCTGCTCCAAGGCTGCGACGGCGTGAGATCGGTACGAAGGCTGGCGACGGATGGTCATGAGGAATCGTCCATCTGGAACGGAAGAGCGGGACGAGAGAGTCCCGATTGTCTCGAGAGATTGGCCATCGTGCATCCCCGGCGAGAGAACGCGACAAGACTCTTCGTACAGTTACACTACAAGTGCCATCCGGGGAGTTCCAATCCAATGAAAACACTGTCATGAAGAATGAGGGAAAGAACTAACAAGGGGGCGATAAGAATGAAAATAGGGAATGCCGGGAGTCTAGGGGTCAGGGCAGGCGGTACGCATCAAAACCCCTGGTGTTCTGTTCATTTTCCTGACTTCGTCTGCTGCTGGGGATGGTCGAAATCATTGGACGCCTGTGGCTGGCATCGAGGAAACCCTGTACGACTCACCCCAAAACTGTTGGCACGCTGCACAATTATGGTTCATCGCACTATTTTGGGCGGGGTGGCACCGGTTGGCTCGCTTTGGAGCCTACCGGTGTGCCTTGGCACAAGAGGTTCGTTGGAACGAAATTCTCGGTGCCAGAACCTCCTCCGGCTACGCCGCCCCGGTAGGCAAAAAGCAGCCAACCGAGGCCACCCTACGGAGCGAAAGACGACAGTCTTTGACGCACCGATCCTACCGAAGTCTCGTGAAGTCAATGTCAATCTTCCAACAAGAATTCCGGATCCGAGACCGCACGCTTGATGAGTGTCAGGGTCCGACCATCCGGGGAGAGTTCGGTCTCATCCATGATCGACCGTGTCAGAATCCAGCCTCGGATCAAGTGAGACGACGACCGAGCGACATCTTGAGCCTGCGGCAAGGGAGGACGGTCGAACCCCGGGCCCTCGTGCTGGATGCGGAACTCGGCTCGCTCGGGGGACAGCCGGGCATCGATCACCAGCTTTCGCTGGACATAATACGGGTCCGCACTGCGATCCAGGATCAGGCCGATCGCTTCTGGGGAAGTGAAATCCTCTGTCGCTGGAGGCAGTTCCAGATTACCCAGATAAAGCCCACTCAGTATCGCATGCTTCACCGCGATGGCGACCCGCAGCCGTTCCGACTCATCGGCCAACGGCAGGCAGCGCAACATCTCCTGCAGCCGATTCACCAGCGGATCAATCAACCCCGGATCATTTTGAAGTGTGAATCGACAGTGGCATTCCGTCAGGGCATTCATCAACCGCGATTGGCTGCGATCAATCGCCGCCGCTGACACAATCCGCGACACCACTTCCCCCAGATGCTTGGCCAGCGACGACTTGGGGACATAGCTGGCGGCCCCGATGCGGAGCGCTTCGGTGGCGATTTCTTCACTCCCCTGGGCGGTCATCAGAATGACCGGGAGCAAGGGAAAGCTCTGCTTGATGGACGCCACCAGTTGCAACCCGTCCATCTCGGGCATCTGGAGATCGGTGACGACCGCATCGGGGAGTTGTTGTCGAATCTGCTGGAGTGCATCCGCCCCATCGACCGCATACGACACGGCAAGGCCCGGTTCCTTGGTCAGAATCCGACCTGCCAATGTCCGGTCCACCGGATTGTCATCGACGACGAGTACGAGTGGCACAGTGGTTCACCTGAGAATCTTGTGAATGACATGCGGAAGTGGCGGGCTGAGAATTGCACAATGGGGATGATGAAGTCACGGCCCACTCAGTCATCCAACGTCCAGCGAGGTCGCGTTTCCTCCTCATTCGACTTGGCCTGGAACACCTTCTCCAGCCGTTCGTCACTGCATCCCGACAACTTGAGTAATGATCGTTTCGGCATGACCACCTCATCGTCATCCACGAGAGACGGGCGGTCTCCCTGGGGTTGGTACTCGACCTGGAAACGCTTCCCCATCAGTCCCAGAATGCTGCCGGGGAGTACCCACTTCCGGTGGTAGGACATCCCATCCACGGTGGTCCCGTTCTTGCTGTTGAGGTCGCTCATCTGCCAATGACCGTCAATCCACTCCAGCAGACAATGCCGCGAGGAGACATAGGGCACCGGCAACACCACATCGCAGTCCTCACTCCGACCGATCAGGATCTTGGGCTTCCGCAGCACAATGGTCTGACCGCCCCCGCAAGGGATCAACATCCCCAAGGTGAGATCGCGAGCCTGTTTCGCGGGCTGCGGCGGAGCGGGTGGCACCACGGGAGTCGCGGATGCCGTGGCCACCGGTGGGACGGCCGGAGACTCTGGGACCTGAAACGTGATGCGGTAAAACTTACCCGAGATCGCCAGCACATCATTCGGCTGGAGTCGGCGCGCCTCAATGGGGTTTCCATTGACTTCCAGTGCGCATCCGGAATCGATTTTCCGGATGTGCCACCACCCGTCGATAAAGCGTAACTCCACATCGGGATCGCCCGGAGAGGCCCCCGCTTCACGCTTGCGTCGAAGCACCAACCGCGGTTTCGCCAGCGCGACAGCTTGACCGCCTCCACAGGGAACAAGATGCCCTAACATCGCTCACCCCATCAGTTCATGGCTCCAGCATGTTCTCGATGCTCTCGTCGAGAGATACACAATACTACAGGGACGATCACGCACAAGGGCAAAGGATCGATGAATTTCTTGGATGAATTTCTGAGTACCCACGGAGTGGGCTTCGCCCACCACCGTAGGACGGGCACATTGGCCCGTCCCGAGCGACGTTGGCGCGTCGAGAGCGAGTGACATGGGCCGATGGCGACTGGCTGCCCATGTGGACTCGTTCGGGCGGGTCAGGCACAGAGGGGACGGGCCAATGTGCCCGTCCTACGGGTCGATGGCCCGCCCGCCAAGCCACCGTGAAAAGCCACACCCCGGCAGGGTGAAACATCACAGCCCAAGATCGCGACCGCCGGTCGCACCCAGGGAAAGGCCAGATCGACCGTCCCCATCCTGAAGCGTTGTCCACCCGCCGCTGGGACTCGCTGATACCAGCCCTCCCCACCATCCTCGCATTCCCGTATCCTCTCCGTGCCTCAGTGGTGAATCCCCACTCCTCTCGTCCGAGCACACCGTGATCGCACCTGCCTGCCCTCGCCCGGCCATCAACCCGGATGACCTCCACGTCATCCTGGCCACCGATTGCGGCAGCACGACGACCAAGGCGATCCTCATCGAGAAGGTCGATGGCGTTTACCGCCAGACCTATCGCGGCGAGGCACCGACGACCGTCGAGCAGCCGGTGGCCGATGTCACTGCTGGAGTCGTCAACGCGGCCATTGAGGTCGGTGAACTCGCGGGGCGGCGGCTCGTCGATGACAACGGGTTGCTCATCCGCCCCTCGCAAGGGCCGGATGGGTGCGACATTTATATTTCGACCTCGAGCGCGGGCGGCGGACTCCAGATCCTCGTGACCGGCGTCGTCCGCGAGATGTCGGCAGCCAGTGCCGAGCGGGCCTCGCTGGGGGCCGGGGCGATCGTGTTGGATGTGATTGCCTCGAACGATCGGCGGCGACCGCATGAGCAGATCGCCCGCATTCGTGAGCTGCGGCCCGACATGGTGGTCATGGCCGGTGGGACCGATGGAGGGACGCAGAAGCACGTCCTGCAGATCGCGGAACTGATCGCCCCAGCCAAGCCCCGCCCGCGCTTCGGCGGCAACTATAAACTCCCCGTCATCTTCGCCGGCAACAAAGACGCAGCTGCCCTCGTGGCGAAGACGTTCGATGACTCGATCACGCTGTCGATCGTCGACAACGTGCGTCCGGTACTGGAGCGTGAGAACCTGGCCCCCGCGCGGGACATGATCCACGACCTGTTCCTGGAACACGTGATGGCCCATGCACCGGGGTATGACAAGCTGATCGAGTGGGCCGATGCTCCGATCATGCCGACGCCGGGAGCGGTCGGCGATATCTTGCAACAGATCGCCAAGACGCGGGGGATCAACTGCGTCGGCGTCGACATCGGCGGGGCCACGACCGATGTGTTCAGCGTCTTCACCGGGGCCGATGGGTTGCCGGTCTTTAATCGCACGGTGAGTGCGAACTTGGGGATGAGTTACTCCATCTCGAACGTCTGTGCCGAGACCGGGATGGCCAACGTCCTCCGCTGGGTGCATGTCGACATGGACGAGCGCGAGCTGCGGAACCGGGTCAAGAACAAGATGATCCGCCCGACGACGATCCCGCAGACGATGGAGGCGCTGATCTTCGAGCAAGCTGTGTCGCGCGAGGCCCTGCGTCTGGCCTACATCCAGCACAAAGCGTTCGCCACCACGCTCAAGGGAGTGCAGCAGCAGCGGACAATCGCCGACACGTTCTCGCAGTCGGCGGGCGGCGGGTCGATCATCGACAATATGCAGCTCGATCTGCTGGTGGCGTCCGGCGGCGTCCTGTCGCATGCCCCACGGATGGAGCAGACCGCCCTGATGATGATCGACGCCTTCGAGCCGGAGGGGTTCACCGAGATCGCCAAGGACAGCATCTTCATGATGCCGCA
>JAYTWO010000313.1:0-4774 GCA_043743415.1 Planctomycetota bacterium | reverse complement strand
GCACAAGAGGTTCACTCGCGATACGATCTTCCCGAGCAGACCTCTTCCGGCTGCGCCGCCCCGGTAGATTCCAAAGCGAATCAACCGGGGCCACCCAGCGGGACTGCTAACTTGGCATTTCTTGAAGAAGCAATTCGACATTGGGGTGAGGCAGGAGTAACGATGGGGAAAACGGGAGGCTCTTACCCAATACGGATCGGCTCGAAAGTGGCAGTCGCCCAATCGACGGAGTGAGCGACAAGGCGCTAGCCCTCGGCTCTCATGAACATCACTTGCCAGCAGGCGGTTTCACGGCAATCCGTGTGTCGAACACCCCCGGCGAGCGGTGGGCGTCAGCCCTCCGAGGCGTCGCACGCTCACCGTCAAGTCGCGCGGAGCAGACTCGGAGGGCCGGTCAGCCCACCGCTCACCGACTTGTCTCTTGGCCGATCCGGACCCCACTCGCTAAAACGCCGTCACTCCGTTTCTCCCCTCTTAAACCCACCCCATGATCCGTCCCCTCATCACCACTGCTGAAATTGACACCGCTGTGGCCACTCTCGGCCAGCGGATTACGGCGGATTATGCCGGTCGACCGCTGACGATTCTGGGAGTGTTGACCGGCAGCGTGATGCTCGTGTGCGACCTGATGCGGCAGATTGAGCTGCCGCATCAACTCGGCATGGTGCAGGCCAGCAGCTATCGCGGAGTGTCGACGGTGCCGGGAAAGTTGATCTTGAATACGGAATTCCTGCCAGACTTGCGAGGGCGGGATGTGCTCTTGGTCGATGATATCTTTGATACGGGTCGCACGATGGCCGCTCTGCTGGAGGTGATCCGGCAGAAGGAGCCGCACAGTGTGCGGTCGGTGGCTCTGCTGTGGAAGCGGGCGCGGTCGCAGGTCGACTTCACCCCGGACTACCACTGCTTTGAGATTCCGGATGAGTTCGTCGTCGGGTACGGTCTCGACTTCAACGGCGAGTACCGGCATCTGCCGTACATCGGCGTGCTGGAGACATAAAGCCCAGGGGTTGCAACCCCTGGGCGTTCCAAGGAGACAGGCCAAGGATGGCCATGCGTGAGGGAAACGTCCTGACGACTGCGTCGTCCCAGATCTATCTGGGGATCGATCCGGGGCTGAACCGCACGGGTTACGCGATCCTGGAGCGGTCCGTGCGCGGGCCGGTGCTGCGCGAGGGGGGCGTGATCCGTTCGACCCCGGCACTGACGCTGGCCGAGCGCGTCCTCGAAATCGGCACCGGCCTCCGCGAGGTCATCGCCCAGTACCGCCCCCAAGCCATGGCCATCGAGCAAATCTTCTCCACGCCAAAACACCCCAAGACCGCCATCCTCATGGCCCACGCCCGCGGGGCCATCCTCTTCGCAGCTGCCGAAGCCGGCCTCCCGATTATTCACTACTCCGCGTGCCAAATTAAAAAGCTCCTGACTGGCAGCGGAGCCGCGAGTAAGGAGCAGGTGCAACTGGCTGTCCAGCGCGAACTGCGATTGAAGAACCTCCTAGAACCCAACGATGTCGCCGACGCCACTGGGGTCGCGCTGTGCCACTATTATTCGCTGCCAGCGATTACCGGGATGACGGCGTAGAGTGTCGCCTATTTCTACGAAAAAGGACGCTCATTCGCGACCAGCTGAGCACCAGTTCCCACTCGCGAATGACCTCGTCATATTCCGCATCACGAGACGTGGCAATCGGACGATCTCCGCATCCAGCTGGACCTTCAGCGCTCCCCAAGCCGCCACCGCCTCGCGATAGCTCGCCACATCCGACTTCCCCCGCCCACTCCCGAGGTAATACGCCTTCCCCCGATAAAACGTCTTCCACCTCCCCACCCGCCCCGTCGCCCCCCGCTGAAACGTCAACTCCCACTTCCTCGGCATGATTGATTCTCCCCGGCACGTGATACGATCTGTGATACAAATCGTACGATTCGCAGGACAAGATGTGTATCACGTACCGCCTAAATACCTGACAATATCGCGACCATTTCGATCCCTTTGCGTTTGTGATGCACACACGGGACCGGTGGGTGCGTGCATCGCCGACCATGAGGCGATCCCTCGCTGGTAATCTGTACGCTCTCGCGAACCCTTTCTCAGGTTCCGGCCCCGAAGACGCGATACAAGGCGTGTCAGGGAGTGGTCCGCACCCGCAGTGGCGAGCGCGTGGATGTCACGGAACACCTGACAGCCCATCCTGTTGCGGTGGTTCAGCTCATGGCCGAGCAGTATTCCGTTGAGTCCGGGGTCAGCACGCTGCCCCTGCGGGTCTTGAAATCTCTGATGCGTACCGCACGCGTGCGGGCGGGAGGGGCGGTCCTCGAAGTCGGGCCGGTGCGGGCCTCCGCGATGCCCGACTGGATCGCGCTCGGGCTGCAACCGCTGGCCCTCACCGACTCAGCTCCCTCCACACCGACCGCACCGGGGCAGGTGTTGATCGGGGATGTCGCGGGCGGCATGCCGGTCTCGGCTCATTCGGTGGACTGCGTGATCCTGCGGAGTGCCCGGACGTTCCGCGCCGGACTGGGAACTCCCGAGGCCCTGCTGGGGGCGGCGAATCTGCTGTCGTGCCTCAAGCCGAACGGCTCACTGCTGATTCTCGGTCAGCCGGGCGAGTCGCTTCAGGGCTGGCAGGAGCTCCTCACTGCGTTCCCGATCCAGCTGTCACAGTCCGAATACCGCGACGGGCTGGGCTGGTGGCTGAGTTTGCAGTGGCTGAAGGGAAGTCCCCAGGTCCAGTTGCCCGTTCTGCGGGCGGAGATCGGGAAGGGCGGGCTGAGTCGCCTGCAATGGCACCGGCTCGTCCGCGAGTTAATTATGAAGCGGATGCAGGCTCCGCGAGCGGATGCGGCGTAGAGCCGCTTCCATCGGATTTCCAGTTCATCCGACGATTGTGAGGGGGGCGAGTCCCCATCTCGGCGGGTCTCGCTGCCCGGTATTGGTTCTGAACCCCAACGGGGTTTCGCCGCGTAGCCCAGGGTTGGCGACGCAGGAGCCTACCCTGGGTGGGGCTTCGACGCCGTACCTGAAACCGTGGATTCTGCCTCACGAAAGGACGCAACCCCGTTGGGGTTGGGGGCGAATTGCCTGTTCATTACGGCTTTCGTGAGATGGTCAGGCGACGATTCCCGCCCACCCAAATAGTCGTATGAATCGGATGTCCGGACTGGCGGTCGGGCGAGTCTGCCTGCGGCCACTCGGCTCCCTCCTCGATCCACTGCTTCAGCAGTTTGATCTGTTCCTCAGTCAGACGGTCCCCCTTGGGCGGCATCACCAGCTCGGCATCCTCACTCTGCACATACTTGAGCAGCAGCCCACTCGCCACATCTCCCGGGATGATGGCGGCTCCGCTGTCGCCTCCCGCGAGGGCCTCTTGCCGCTTATCGAGCCGCAGGCCGGACTCCTGCTTGTCGGGCCCGTGACACTCGTAGCACCGCTCCTTAAAGAGGGGGCGGATTTGCTGGTTGAAGTCGATCGGGTCGGCGGCCAGAAGCGGGGACGAGAGCAGCCCCAGCAGAACCACTGACTGAACGAAGCTCCGCCTCAGTCGCGGATCGAGAGATCGCGAGCCGTATTCGAATCGAGTCAGTCGGAGTCCACGCATCTCTACTCCTGAGTGGGGGGCAACCAGCGTAGCAGAATTCGTCAGAATTCTGCCGCGTCGATCAACAGATTCGTGGGGATGCCGGGGGAAGAGGCCGGGCGTGTGTGCCTCTGAAAAGACCGCAGCAGCCAATTTCTGCTCCCTCTCTTCCACTATCGGCGGAGATTTCGAGGAGGACTCCACTGTGGGGGAGAGGGGGCAGAATCATACGGCTGCCTTCTTTTCCGATGCACCCATGCTGGCCGATCTCTTTTACATCGGGTTGTACTCCCCCGCTTCGCAAGGGACAATTGACGGACATACCCACCTCTCCACGGACCCCACATGGAACTCGATGACGAAGTCTGTCTCTGCTTCCACGTCAGCAAGCGCAAGCTGCTCAGTTACATGCGAATCAACAAGGTCCGCATGCGGCGGGCGAGCCAACTCAGCGAGTGCGGCGGGGCGGGGACGGGGTGCGGGTGGTGCGTGGGGTACTTGAAGTGGCTGTTTGCGCAGCAGAATCCCGAGGCCGCTCAGGCCGAGGCGGCGCACCGCGCGGAGCCGACTTCGGAGGCGCATCGTGCGGGGCGGACGGTGTACCTCAAGCAGAAAGAGGAGACCTGAGCGATGCACTTCGATAAGTCGAGCCGAGTAGGACGGCCTTTCCAGGCCGTCAATGTGCGTCACTCGCGGAGTGACGGCCTGGAAAAGCCGTCTTACGGAGATGCTTTTTCCGTCCGTTCGCCAATCCACACACCGAATCGCCGCGAGGCCCTGTGGCAGATCGGCGGCGGGTTCGGAGGGATGGCCCTCGCGAGCCTACTGGCCCAGGAAGGTCTGCTCGCGGATGACGCCCCGACCCCACACTCGGTCGGACTCCATCATCCCGCCAAAGCCAAATACGTCATCCAACTGTTTATGAACGGCGGCGCGAGCCAGATGGACACGTTCGATTACAAGCCGGAACTCGACCGACTGCATGGGCAGGCATTCGATCCCGGCCAAGGAGTGCGAGTCGAAGCGGCCACCAGCGTCCCCGGCCAGGTGATGAAGTCGCCGTTCCCGTTTCAGCAATACGGCGAGTGCGGACGCTGGGTCAGCAGCATGTTTCCGCAGGTGGCCCGGCATGTCGATGACCTGGCGTTCGTGATGTCGATGCAGTCGCGGACCAACGTGCATGGCCCGGCCAGC
>JAYTWO010000312.1:0-6736 GCA_043743415.1 Planctomycetota bacterium | reverse complement strand
ACCCACTCGCAGTCCCCTCCCCCACACAGCCGGGCCGCATGGGGTCGAGCAGTGTAAAACCACCGCCCTCCCGTGTCAACGATCCGAAGACTGTTTTTTCAAACATCCTTCATTCGTTGCTCACACTGGAGACATCCGGAATCGAACCGGAAACCTCCTGCTTGCAAAGCAGGCGCTCTGCCAATTGAGCTATGCCCCCGCAACTGACTTGCGGTCCACATGGCCCCCAGTGAACTGGGTGCATGTCGCATCCGACCTGTTGTTCGTCACCTGTCATTTGTCGAGTGGGCGTACGTGGATTCGAACCACGGACCTCAGCTTTATCAGAGCTGCGCTCTAACCAACTGAGCTACACGCCCGACGCCTGAACCCGCCGTGGTTAGTGGCGGGTCAGAAAGGGTAGCCATTCCCCGCCCCATTCGGCAAGTGATCCGACAGAGAATCTTGTGATCGAATGCCGAGCGGGGAGTGGTCCAGCTTGTTTTGAGACATTTCCCATTCCACGTGGGTTCAGGGAATGGCACCGTGTTGTGGGCGATTCTCGGATTTCCTTTCTCTTCCCGGCTGAAGATCCGCCTCCCGGTGGAGAGGCTGTGATCCCTGGGCAGGGTTGAGAGGCCAAGTGTCGAAGAGGCGAGGCCGTGGCTTGGTGAATCCACACTTCAGGCAAGTGGTCTCCCATGATGCCCCCGTTATCCCGGGCTGCCCCGGTGGTTCCCCCGGTGGTTCCCCCGGTGGTTCCCGCGGTTGTGCGCTAGGCCAGCGTCAGTAGCGCACAAGCGTGGGAACCACCTCAGCAAGCGGGGTGGCGGAGCAGCTGATTGTTGCCGCATGCCTCTCAGGGACCGAGTTGCTCTCTCGTCCGTTCCGATCAGTACATACCTCTCGACGACAATATTTCCACTAAATCAATCCAGATCGTCGGATTTGTTGCATTTCGGCGAACAGCTGGTTACGTTGTCCGGTTCTATCACGTCTGGATCGACATTCGACGGACCCACACACAACGGTCGGGCACGAAAATCTGGCTTCGATCGACCACTTCACGGGATTCACAACGATGCAACGTTGGCTGGTTTGGAGTTGTTTCCTGCTGTTCTGCCTGGGCTTGGGCAATCGCATGACTGGCATTTCGGTGTGGGCACAAGAAGGTGCTGCAGCGGTTCCTGCAGCGGCAGCTGCTCCAGCGGCTGTGGCCCCCCCGGCGGAACATGCGGCTCCCAAAAGCAAGCTGATGTGGATCATTGTCACATCGGGCTGGATCGGGTTGTTCTTGTTGGTGTTGTCGATCTACTTCATCGCGACCGCGGGGCGACTGTTCACGGAGTTGCGACCGGACAAGGTGATTCCCCCGCAGGTGGTCGATCAATGCACTGCCGCATTGGAGAAGCGGGACTTGAAGGGGCTGTATGCGGTGGTCAAAGAGGACAACTCGGAGTACTCGCGTCTGGTTCGCACGGGAATCGCGGAATTGCCGGCTGGGCTGCCCGAGGCCCGTGCGGCGATGGAGCGGACCTTTGAGGTGATGTACACCGAAGGAGAGCGCAAGATCTCGATGCTGGCGGTTCTGGGGACGCTGGGGCCGATGATTGGACTGCTGGGGACGCTCAAGGGGATGATCGGTGCGTTCGGGGCCATCGCGATGAGCGAAGGTTCGGTGCTGAAGGCCAGCGAAGTGGCCGGTGAGATCTCGGAAGCCCTGCTGCTGACGTTCGAGGGTGTGCTGCTGTCCGTGCCCGCGATCTACCTGCATGCCGTGTTCCGCAACAAGATCAGCCACCTGAACAACGAGGCGTTTAACAAGTCCGAAGAACTCGTGACCAAGGTCGCCAGCATGGCCAAGCGACCGGCGGCTGCGGCAGCTCCGGCTCCGCCTTCGGCGTAATCGGCAGAGCCCCCGGTTCAAGTGGGGGCCACCCTCTCGCGATCCCCATTCGTAAGGCACAGTCATGTCCGCCCCAACAGCCGACGGCGAGGCCGATCTCACGCCGATTCTCGACATGGTGTTTCAGCTCATCACCTTCTTCATGCTGGTGATGAACTTCAAGGCGGCTGCGCTCGATCTGACCCTCAAGCTGCCGGTGGTCGGTTCGGCGATGCCGGTCGACACGGACGGAAAAGAGGAGTTGCTGATCCTGAATCTGGCACCGACCGGTGACCTGACCGTGTACGGCGAGAAGGTCGATCTGGAGGGCTACCTCTCGGTGGAAGCGGATGTCAGCCGGATAGCGGCGAAGGGGAAGGGACTCGAAATTAAACCGGGCGAGGAATTGCCAACCACGATCGTGATCCGCTCGGACTCTTCCTCTCGATTCAAGGATCTGTATCGCGTGATTGAGACCTGTCAGAAGCAAGGCTATCGCAAGTTTGCCCTCAAAGCCAAGCGGACGGAGCAATAACCCATGTCACGCCATCGCCGAAAATCCAGTGACGTGAAGCTCAATCTGGCCGCCATGCTCGACATGGCATTCCAGCTGCTGTCGTTCTTTGTGCTGACGTTCAAGCCGGACCCGGCGGAGGGTCAGATCATGCTGCGGTTGCCGCCACCGGAGGCGGTGAAGGCGGCCAACGCGAATGCGCAGGCGGGTCAGGACAAGGACAATAAGAACCCGATCGAGGGGATCGAGACGCTGATTATCACCGTGTTTTCCAATGGGGATGGCTCGATTCAGACGCTGCTGGTCGGGGAAGGCCAGGTGGGTGAGGGCACACCGGACAAGGCCAAGGCCCTGGAAGGTCGGCTGCGAATCATCCTGGACGACCCGGACGCCCCGTTCAAGCAGGTGATTATGCAAGTCGGGTCGAAACTGAGGTATGATGAACTGATGAAGCTGATTGATGTCTGCACACGACAGAAGCTGCCGACCGGTGAAAACCTGTCGAAACTGAGCTTTGTGGAACTCCCCGAAGGTGGGGCTGGAGCACCGTAGTCATGCGTCCCTCGTCCCCTGAATCGACCGGCTTCTTCACGACTCGCGAGATATTGCGGCTCAGTTCGGCGATCTTCCTGCTCGGGATTGTGGGGCTGTTGTATTTGCAGGCCAAGAAGTCCTCCTCGTGGCGAACGATTGCCACGGAGATGGGGTCGGATGAGTCGGTCGCCACAGCTCCGGTCGCCACAGCTCCGGTCGCCTCGGACGCCGCCTGGAAGGAACTCGTCGTCAAGCATCCCGGCCATACGGATGCGGAAGAGATCGATGCTCTCAAGGAAGAGTTGCAGGCGGTCTCCGACATGGCTCCGCTGGCGGCTGAGGAGATGCCTGCTTATTGGCGGATGGTGAAGTGGGCCCATGCGGTGTCGGGGGAAGATCTGAAGAAGCAGGCCCGGACCGATTTGCTGTTTACCCACCTGTTCCAGGCTCCGAACAAGCATCGGGGAGCGCTGGTGAATGTGAAGCTGCGGGTGCGTCGATTTATACACCATGAGGCCCCGGAGAATTCGGGCAACGTCCAGCACATCTATGAAGCCTGGGGCCCGACGGAGGAGTCGCAGACATTCCCGTACTGTGTGGTGTTTGTGGACGTACCGCCGGGGGTGAGGATTGAGGCCACTCCTTTCCTGGATGCTCGGTTCGTGGGGTTCTTCCTGAAGAAGCTGGCCTATGAGGATTCATCGGGGATCAAGCGGACAGCTCCCCTGCTCATCGGGCGGATGATCTATGACGAAGAGGCCAAGAGTCGGAATCTCCCCAAACCGGAGTTGAGCGTCGCCTGGATCGTGGGGATCGTGGCCGGATTGGTGGGGGTGGTGATGCTGATCCAGTGGTGGTCTCGAGGGAAGCCCTCGTCGCCCCGGATACCGATGATCGACAACGCGACGGTCGACTCGTTTCTGGAGGATCTGGAGACTGGCGGGCCGGGGGTTCCGGCACCGAAATCTCCGGAAGGTCGTCCTCCGGATTGACGTTCCAGATTGACTGGACAGTACGCATCGGTGACAATACACGGATTCCAAACGTTCACAGCCAGTACTCCATTCTGGAGGGTTATTCAGATGTCCTCGCCAGCTCCGGCAGCGTCCAATTCCATCGTCAATGAGTTCCTGACCACCGCCAAAGCTTGGCTCATTGCGCAAGGCAAGTGGTGGGGCATGGCGATTTTGTTCCATGTCCTGGGTTTGGGACTGGTGGGACTCATGGCCGGAACGATGGCTGTGGTGATGAACAATGCGGAAGCGCCGCTGTTCGAGTCCGTCACGGACACCGCCATTCCGGAGTCGGATCTGACTCAGTTCGATATCCCGGATGCTCCGCTGGAAGTCACCGAGTTGACGACCGAATCGCTGATGATCACCGAGCCCCAGACGGTGGCTGCGGATGCCCAGTTCAATGACGACTCGGCGGTGTTCACGGAATCGGGTGGGGGCGTGGCTTCCGCGACGGACGACAATTCGTTCGGGTTGGGCGGGTTCAGCGTCGCAGCTGGACCGGGGGCCATGGGGGGAGGCGGTATTGGATTCGGCAAGGGCGAGGGGAAGAATGCGGGTAAGGGCGGCGATGGCGAGGGGTTCGGCGGGCGGGGTACTGGTTCGCGGCTGGCCACCACTGGCGGGACGAAGGCCACCGAGCGGGCCGTCGCGGGCGGACTGAGTTGGTTGGCCCGGCACCAGAACGCGGACGGGTCGTGGAGCTTTGACGGACACTCCAAGCACTGCAAGGACACCAGTTGCACTTGCGATGGGAAGAATGCCTCGAAGGGGGCGGCGACGGCGTTTGCGCTGCTGCCGTTCCTGGCTGCGGGCCAGACGCACAAGTCGAAGGGGCCGTACCAGAAGACGATCGCTGACGGGATTGAATTCATGGGACGAACGGCCAAGCCCGATGGCAACCTGCAAGCGGGTGTGGCGTCCATGTATGCCCAAGGTGTGGCGACGATCGTGTTGTGCGAAGCCTATGGAATGTCGAAGGATCCGCGGCTGAAGATTCCCGCCCAGAAGGCGATCGAATACATCTGCCGGGCACAGCACCCGGAGTTGGGCGGCTGGCACTACTACCTGCCGGGAGGCGCACTGACGGCGGGCGACCTGTCGGTGGTGGGGTGGCAGTTGATGGCCCTCAAGAGCGCCAAGATGTCCGGGTTGGACGTTCCGCCAGTGGTACTGGAGAAGGCTCAGAAGTTCCTGAAATCAGTGTCGAAGGGGGAAAAGGGCGGGCTGAGTTGCTACATGGTGGAGTCCGGGCCGACACCGGCGATGACTTCCGTGGGCCTGTTGAGCAAGCAGTTTCTGGGAGCCAAGCGGACCGACCCGGGCATGGAAGAGGGGATGAAGTACATGATGGCCAACATGCCGGGCAAGGGAGCCCGGAACTCGTATTACTTCTACTACGCCACGCAGGTGATGCACAATCTGCCCGGCCCGGAGTGGGACGAGTGGAACCGGACCACGCGGCGTTACCTGATCGAGACACAGGACAAGAAGGGGTGTGCGGCGGGGAGTTGGAATCCCGAACTGCCGACCAAGGACACCTGGGCCGACGAGGGAGGCCGTCTGTTGATCACCTCGGTCAACACTCTGAATCTGGAGGTGTACTACCGGTTCCTGCCGCTGTACAAGCTCGACAAGACCGGTGAAGCGG
Source organism: Planctomycetota bacterium (assembly GCA_043743415.1). GTDB lineage: Bacteria > Planctomycetota > Planctomycetia > Planctomycetales > Planctomycetaceae > TH-plancto1. The sequence continues at coordinate 1,160 of JAYTWO010000312.1, read as the reverse complement.
AGATGGAGAAGCCGAAGTTCGACCTGAAGTAAGGTGGCACGACGTGGGACGGGCACGGTGTGGGACGGGCACATTTGCCCGTCCGTCCGCATCCCCCAACGTCTCGTCGGGCGAGAGGGAGTCCAGTTTCCGGTTGCCCAGCGGGGCGCTTTTCGGAGGCTGGGAGTCGAGCAGGGACGGGCCAATGGGCCCATCCGACATCGAAAGGCGAGTGGCGGGGCGAAGTCGCCTACGGTCGGCGAATTCTCCTGAATCGCTCACTTCAAGTGCTAGAATTCACAAATCCCATCGTTCTTCGGTCCGCACTCTGTTCTGGAGGTGGTTCGGATGTCCGCTCCATTGCCGTTAGCCACGAATCGGTTCATTCACAATACCCTCCTCTCCGCCAAGTCCTGGGCCAGCGTGCAGGGGAAGTGGTGGGGCATGGCAATCCTGCTGCATGTCCTCGGGCTGGGGCTGGTGGGACTCCTGGCCGGGACCGTGGCGGTCGTCATGAACCACGGGAACGTGCCGTTGTTTGACACGGAGATGGATACGGCGATTCCGGATCCCGTTCTGACTCCGTTCGAAGTCGAGAACGCTCCGTATGAACCGACCGAGTTGTCGACCGATACGTTGGTGTTGACCGAGCCCCTGATGGTGGATGCCGAGTTCCTCGACAGCTCGTCGATATTCGGAACCGACTCCGGTCGTTCCGGGTCTGTGATGGACAGCGATGCTGCGGGACTCAAAGATTTCCTACGCGCAGCTGGACCGGGGCCCGGCGGTGATTCACCTGGCATTATGACCAGCGGCCCGAAAGGACATACTGAATCTGGTGACGGTGGAGGGTTCGGTATCCGAACAGGCAAGAAGGAAGGCCTGTCCGGCGGGACGAAGGGGACCGAACGGGCCGTGAGCGGCGGGCTGAGTTGGCTGGCCCGGCACCAGAACGCGGACGGGTCGTGGAGTTTTGACGGACACTCCAAGCACTGCAAGGACACCAGTTGCACCTGCGATGGGAAGAATGCCTCGAAAGGGGCGGCGACGGCGTTTGCTCTGCTGCCGTTCCTGGCTGCGGGCCAGACGCACAAGTCGCAGGGGCCGTACCAGAAGACCATTGCCGACGGGATCGAGTTCATGGGTCGGTCCGCCAAGCCCGATGGCAACCTGCAAGCGGG
>JAYTWO010000311.1:0-7095 GCA_043743415.1 Planctomycetota bacterium | reverse complement strand
ACCCACTCGCAGTCCCCTCCCCCACACAGCCGGGCCGCATGGGGTCGAGCAGTGTAAAACCACCGCCCTCCCGTGTCAACGATCCGAAGACTGTTTTTTTGTGTTCGATCAGAATTGGTTCCATCCAGGCTTTTAGGCCGCTTCTCGTTCCATATCTCTATTATGGTCCAGTGCTTGCATTCCAACGGTTTTGATGGACTCAGGCACTGGCCCCCGGCAGTCGCGGTAGATGTGCCACAGCTCCAGCGGGGCTTTCAGGAAATCGGAGGGCTTGAGTCGAGACCCCGCGACTTCTGTCCAGGCATCGAGCGGTCGTTCATACAGGCACTTCCGCAGTTCCGGAGCGCCGCATTCACGCAGCTGGCGCCAGCGGGCGAGCAGTTCCACGTCGAAGATCCACCGCGACAGGAAGGGGCGGTGGAGGGCGGCAGCTAGTATCGATGACGGGCGGAACATTTTCGCCCCGCATTGTGTGTCTTGCAGCCGGATTCCCAGAGCAAACGAGGCGGCCCAGGCGAAACAGCGACCGAGGAGCCCGCGTTTGGCATTTCTCTCGACGGCATGTCCCAGCAGCGGAAGTCTTGTCCCAACCACGATTTCGATCTCGTCGTAGCGATCGAAGACACGCACGAAGTCGTCCACGGCGTCCAGCGGAGTCGCCAGGTCGGCATCCCAGAACCCGATCAATTCGGCCCCACTCCGCAGGACGTGCTGCATCCCTTGCCGGACCGCCTCCGCCTTGCCGCCGTTCTGGGGCAGATCGACGACTTCGACCAGTCCTGGCTCACATGCGGCCTGTAAGCGGTGCAGCACCTCCAAGGTGCCATCGCGGCTCCCGTCATTCACGAAGACGAGTCGGCAACGCGGGGAATCCACGAGAAAGCGGCGGAACGCAAACGGATTCAACCGCTGTTCTTCGTTGTAGCAGGGGACCACGATGGCGACGAGGCGCATGAGTTTCTCCGGGTTTCAAGCGGCTTGGGCGGGCTGAGAGTCGTCGACCCCAGGGGCGGACAGGTCGACCTCTTCGCCACGAGCCAGACGTTCGGCCTTGGATTGCAGCTCGTCCATGGCTTGCTGGAGCAACTCTCGGTACGGGGCCAGTTGTTGCGGGGACAGCCCCTCGGGGATGCGGATCGGCTCGCCTCCCAGGACAAATCCCTGACTGAGCGGCAGTGGAACGACGAGGTCGGTCCAGCGCCCCTTCGGCTTCCAGGCCCAGGTGGACGCGAAGGCAGTCGGCACAATCGGACGCCCAGAATGCGAGGCCAAATACACGATGCCGTCCTTCACCACCCGGCGCGGCCCACGCGGTCCGTCGGTGGCAATCACAATGTGCTTCCGCTCCGCCAGCGAGAACATCTGCCGCACCGCAGCTGCGCCGCCACGGCTGCTGGAGCCACGAATGGGTTGAATCCCGATGGCGTCGAGGACATCGGCCATCACGGTGCCGTCGTAATGTTGACTGACCAATGCGGCGACGTTGACGGTCTTGCCGCAAAAGGCGGAGGCCAGAATCGCATCATGCCAAACACAGAAGAGTGAGCGGTGCTGTTCGTCTGGCTCGTGATGCGGCGAGAAGCCGGGCACAGCCTGGATCACCCGGACTCGTACAGTCAGGAACAGGCAGCGGCTGAAGAGCGCCATCAAACGGGCGAGAGTGCGGATCAGAGTGCGGTTGCGGAGCTTCACGGCTTCCATTCCGTGGAGGTGGGGCGGCTCAGGGAGAGTCCTCGTGGTCCAATGTGAGCTTCGGCGATCGTCTGTTGGCGTCCGCCCACGTTCTGGGGAACGTAGCTACCCCACAGGTTGAGGTGGGTCGACCACTGAATGGGAAACCCCAGGGAGCGGAGAATAGCGGGTAGGCGAGGAATCGCCCAAGATCAGATTGGGAGTCCTCAGAAGTCCAGAAGTCTCGCGACTTCGCTCAAGACTTCTGCTCACGAAGATGACACAATCCCGCTGTCCTGGCGGAGACCGGAGTTCCTGATCGGAGTGGTTCGGATGTCTTGGCTGAACTTGGGGTTACTGCTGGTGTTGATCGCTGGCCATGCGGAGGTGTGGGTGGCGATCATTAACCGGATCCATGCGAAGCCGCTGTCTGCCGATCTGTTGCAGCGGACGCGGCATGTGCATGATCTGCTGATCCCCGGGTTTGGGTTGGCAGCGATCATTGGATTGGGACTCACCGGCCCACAACTGCTGTGGGGGGGGGCGTGGAGTGAGGTCGGCTGGGGGTGGTGGCCGTTTTTGATGGCTTCCGCGTTTGGAGTGGTGGGCGGGCTGTATGGGATTGCCCGGTATCACGCGACCCGGCGGTGTTCGATTCAGGTGGGGCAAGAGAGCCAAATCTCGATCATTCGGAACCCCGACGGCACGCTCCCGGTGGCTCGCGGGCAGTTCGAGCGGCTGGCGAAGCTCCCGTATAATGAGCAATCCACGGTCGATCTGAATCGGAAGCTGTTCGCGCATCCAGGGTTGCCTCCGGAGTTTTCCGGGCTACGCATCCTGCACCTCAGCGACTGGCATTACGAGGGCACGATCACCCGCGAATACTTCGAGCAAGTCTCCCAGATCGCAGCTCGTGAGGTCGTCGACCTCGTGGTGTTCACGGGGGATTTGCTGGACAACCAAGCGTGCCTGAAGTGGTTGCCGACGACGTTGGGGCGGTTCACGGCTCCGCTGGGGTGCTGGTTTATTTTGGGCAATCACGACTGGTATCTCGACGCGGACGAGGCCCGCCGCCAGATGGAGTCGCTGGGGTGGAAGATCGCCACCTCGGGCACCCACTCGGTCTCCTATCGAAGCGGCACGCTCCAGATCGCCGGTGATGAGACGCCGTGGATGGGGCAGGTTCCTGCGTTCCCCAAGCAGGTTGAGATCAAACTGGACTCCGACCCGGAGTTCCGCATTCTGCTCAGCCACACGCCAGACAACATCGAGCGGGCTCAGCGACTGGGAGTTGATCTCATGCTCTCGGGCCACAACCATGGGGGCCAGGTGGTCCTGCCAGTGATCGGCCCCGTCTACTCACCGAGCCGCTTCGGCTGCCGCTACTCGGGCGGAGCTTTCTGGCAATCGCCAACGCTGCTGCACGTCTCGCGCGGGCTGTCGGGACGCCATCCGCTGCGGTGGCGCTGTCGCCCCGAGGTCACGGTGCTGGAGTTCGTATCGCCCGGAGAATTAACGAATTCAATTCCGGTGGAGGCATCCCCTGTCGCCCTGGCACCGGGAACTTGAACTGTCGAGGAACCCCATCGGGTGGGGTGAGAGGACGGTGTCTCAAATAACTCCGGGACTGGAGAATCCGTAACGAACTCTTCAGCCCCGGTCCGATTTCAATTCCATATGTGTCTAGAACGCTATTCCAGTGGATCCCATCAGGCCGGGATGACGACGCAAGCGCGGTCTCCCTTGGGGCCGCTCTCCATCTCATAATCGACCGACTGTCCTTCAAACAGTGAGTCGAACCCCACGTCCTTCACAGCCGAAACGTGGAAGAACAAGTCCTTTCCGCGCTCCCCGCTGGCGATGAAGCCAAAACCTTTGTCCGCAACCAACTTCTTGATCGTGCCCCGCTGCATAGCAGCCCTTCCCACATGAGACTCATGAAATGCCCTCAGTGAGGTTATGGTCACTACCCCAGACGATCGCACCCACCGATAGATTTCCATCGATGCCAGTCACCATCACGACATCAGATTACAAGTCGCGAATCACCCGCTGCTCGAATGAATTGGCTGAAGACATTAGGCACGATCGCCAAGTGATAGAGGCCCGAAACCTCCCCTGACACATGAATGGTAATGCTCTCGCAACGGATTCGCCAGCGTTCATGTGTCAGTTTGGCTCATGCGATCATGCCGTCGTCAGTGCGTCTCAATTGTCGGCGAATTCTCCGAAATCGCCGACGCTCCCGAGGCACGCATGCCGTCCATTGCCAGAGGCTCATGGCATGCGTTCTGCTCAATGAACTCTGATAGACTACGGGCTTATCGTAAAGCAGTCTGAGGGAGGTCATGGTGATGAGTCGTGCTCGCGAAATTCCTATCGCTCGACGTGGTGCCCTGGGTTTGCTGGCCGGTTCATTGGCCAGTGCTGTGTGGGCTCAAGGGAGTACACCGGCCCAGGCGGTCAAGCACCTCGCCATCGGCAACTATGGGATGAAGACCCTCTCGGTTGAAGAGGCGATTCGGGCGATTGCCGGGATGGGGTTCGACGGGTTTGAGTTGTGTGCCACTCCCGACTGGGACAGCACACCGGTCAATATGGGGGCGGAGCGGCGGAAGGTGGTGGGTTCACTGCTCCAGGAGACTGGGCTGCGGCTGGTGGCAGTGATGGAGAACGTGCCGCCGCACGCGGACGACCGGCAGCACGCCTTCGGGCGGGAACGTCTCAAGGGATCGCTGATGCTCGCGCGGGACTTGGTGCCTGACCAGATGCCGATGGTGCAGACGGTGCTGGGCGGCGGGAAGTGGGACGAGGTCAAGGCGATGTTCCTCGACCGCGTCGGTGACTGGGCCAAGCTCGCCGACGAACTGGATGCGACCGTGTGCATCAAGCCGCACCGGTTCGGGGCCATGTCGACTCCCGAGCAGGCAGCGTGGATCATCCAGCAACTGGGAGACACGCCGCGCATTCGCATGGTGTATGACTTCAGCCACTACGCCTTTCGCGACCTCACTCTGGAGGCGACGATTCAGCAGGCTCGGGGGCTGGTGGCCTACGTCGCCATGAAGGACGCGATTCAGACCGGGGATAAGGTCACGTTCGCCCTCCCCGGTGAGACGAAATCCGTCGACCACGCCGCGATCATGCAGGCTCTGCGAGCCGCCCGATACGAGGGCGACTTCTGCTGCGAGGTCAGCTCACAGCTCTCCGCCCAAGCCGAGTATGACCCGATCCAGGCTGCGAAGACCTGTTATCGAAACATGGCCCCGCTGTTTGCTTCATAGAACCGGTCGGGATCGCCTGGTCGATGGTGTCTGACAGGCGTGTGGGGAAGTTGATGACTCGAAGATCGCAGGTATGAATACCATGCCATCCTCCCAGCCCGGCTATTTCAACGGGCTGGTCGGATTCGAAACACTTCCGCAGCCTCCGAAGTGTGGCCTTCGGAGGCTGGCTCCCACTCATTCTTCCACAATTCAACTGGCCGAGATCGGCTACTTGACTTGCACGATCTCGAACGTGTTCGCCTTCATCTCCAGAGCCTGGGCCACTTCCGCATCCAGGGCGGGAAGCTTGGCCAGACGCTCGGCGATGAGGGTCTGCTTCTTGGCTTCGAGTTCCGCCTGGGGAACAATGTCGTAGACCCAGCCGGGGACATTGCTCAGCACCACGCCGCGGAAGATCTGGTCGTGGTGGAAGCTGTTCTTCTTTTCGACAGCGGCTTTGACGGCCTGGGCTTGCTCCGCGATCGGGCCATCGGCGAGGGCTCCGGCGGCGATGTTCGCTCCCGTGGCGAGTTGCTCACCGGTCAGTTCCGCGACCTTCTTGCCACCGATGCGGACTTCGTACTTGCCAGCCGCGAGTCCGGTCACCTTCAGGCGGTAGTCATTCAGTTCTTCCAAGATCGGGGCATGCGGCAGAATGCTGGCAGCATCCGCGGGGAAGAACGGCAGTGCGCCATCAAGGCGGGAGAAGCTGAGTCCGCCGTCCTTGGCGGTCACGCCATCGACCTTGCAGTTCGTGGCCGAGGTGACCTTGCCCCCAGCGGCATCGATCTCGACGGACGACACGAGCGTCGGGAAGCTGAGTCCCTTGAGGATCGACGCAGCCATCAGAGCCTGTCCCGGTGGGCCCGGATGCACCGCGTCGCCGCCCGTGATGCGGTCATACATTGGTCCCTTGGCCCGAGCGGCGTCCAGGACCGCGAGATACGGGTGGAACTGATCGACGAACAGACCCTCGTTCTTGTCGGCGATGACCTTCACCCCTGCGGAGAACTTCTCCAGGGTATCGGTGTAGAAGTCGCCGCGAGCGGACGGTCCCTGATCACTGCCGTCACGCGGCTGCGGAGTCACCCAGGCCACACGAATGTTGGCTGCCTGGGCTTGGTTGGCCATGCCCTGCAAACCGTCCATGTAGGGCTTGAAAGTGCCCTCTTCGAAGGCCCTGTAGCCGCCGTCGTTCATGCCGAAGTCCGCAGTCATCGCTGTGGGCTTGTAGCTCAACACATCGCGAGCAAACCGGGAATTGCCACCAGTCGAGCGATCGCCGCCGATTCCGACATTGCGGAACGTCAGCTTCCAGTTCGGGAACCGCGTGACCGTCCACATCTCCACATAGTTCGAGTACAGATGTTGCTCGGTGATGCTGTCACCGATCATGACGACGACATCGCCATCCTTAAAGAAGAACTCAGCTGCCTGAGCCGACGCGGCTCCACAGACCGCGATTGCGACAACACACCACTGCATGAACTTCCGCATGGATGACTCTCCGTCAGAGCGAGTGAGGACATTGGGGTTCGAGTTTCCGAACAGCCGGAGAGTATGCAGAGTCGGCTCCTTACGAACAAGCAGTCACAGATGAGAGCGGGAGAGCGGTCAGCCTTCAGCAGTCAGCAGTCAGTCCGAGGGTTCAGTTTCTGGCTGACGGCTGATCGCTCTCCCCCTGCAACGGCTACGCGACGGTGTGCATCTCTTGCAAGTCCCTCGGCATCAGTTCGATGTCGCATTGTCGCGGATGTGATTCGGTGGATGTCGTTAAACCCTTCCCAGGTTCCCTGGGGTGAACCGCATCGTTTCCCGAACCGGCAACTCTTGCCGTGTGCCCGTGGATTCTGGCTTCGGCATTCGGCGTGCATTTCCATGCTCTATCCCGCAGCCGTCGAACTGACGGCAACCGTCTCGCCTGCGAACTCTCCGACTGGTCGGACGTGATCGAACGAGACGGGATCCTCACGAAACTTCTCAGACTTGGAGATTCCCATGTATGCCCATCGCCTCAGCTTCCTCTTCATGACCTCACTGGCCTGCCTCAGCGGAGTCGCTCAGGCCCAAGGCCCCTGGCCGACGATGAACCGACCAACGTTGTTCTCTCCGGTCCAGGAGTTCTTCACGCCCCGGTCGTACACATCGAACTATCACT
>JAYTWO010000310.1:0-5149 GCA_043743415.1 Planctomycetota bacterium | reverse complement strand
GGCCTCGGTACCCAGGGTGCGCCACCGAGGCGGTGTCGACCCTGGGCTGGAATGGGTAACCCCTTCGGGGTACAGAGGATAGAGCAGAGAATTACCAGTATGACGTAGGTCAGGCTGTGCCTGATCGATCAGGCACAGCCTGACCTACGTCTACTCCCCTCAACTGAACTTCACCTGAAACCCCGAGATCATCATCCCGCCGTCGACGGTCAGCGTCTGGCCGGTGACGAGTTGGCTCCCAGTGACCAGACTGACAATCCCCTCGGCGATGTCGTCCGGGGTGCAGACTTTTTCCAGCGGTAATGTTTTCTCATAAGCGGCCACCAACCCGTCATACCGCTCCCCCAGCCCCTGCTGCGTCCAGCGTCCGGCAATGAAGCCCGGAGCGACTCCATTGACGCGAATCCGGGGAGCCAGAGTCCTCGCCAGCGACACCGTCAGATTGTCGAGCGCCGCCTTCGAGCAGCAATACGGGATGGAACTCCCCTGTCCCAGTTGAGCGGCCACGCTGCTGACGTTGATGATCTGCCCGCCCCCAGAGGCCAACATCGGCTCCCGCACCGCTCGGGCACAGTGGAAGGCCCCGATGACGTTGACTTGGTAGATGCGTTGCCAGACCTCATCCGTGACCTGATCGAGTTCCCCGAATGGAATGAAGTCGGTCGTCCCCGCGCAGTTCACCAGCAGGTCGACCCGCCCGTAAGTCTCGATGGTGCGATCGACCATGGCCCGGCACGCCGTGTCATCCGCCACATCCACCTGGACCGCGATCGCCCGGCCTCCGAATGCTACGATCTCGGCCACCGTCGACTCGGCCTCGGCCTTGGAGCGCGAGTAGTTGACCACCACCGACCAACCCCGCTTCGCCAACTGCATCGAGGTCGCCGCCCCGACGCCGGTCCCTCCCCCGGTCACAATCGCCACGGAATTCGGTGCAGACATGCGAGGAGTCTTTCTACAATGGAGTGAGTCATGCGGATGTGCGCGGCAGTGATGCATCACACGGACGGAAGTGCGAGGTTTTGTCGTAGCGACGTTCGCCAGAACGTGGGCGACTTGGAGTGCGTGTCCGCCCGATGCCAGCGATTACCGAGAAATCGCCGACACTGGCTCGATCTGCCCATCACACAGGTGACTTCGCACACGGTAATCGGAACCGCTCGGGGGAGCGAGTCCGACGAGATCGGCGGGGTGGATGCCGAACGCTCCGCTTCGAAGACTTCGCGTCGCAGCTAAAAGGGGGGATGTTGCATGTCCGACTCAGCACTCCATACACTCATCGGCAGTACCGGCCAAACGTTGGCTCAACTCTCTGAGGGGCAGCGCGTGCTGGTGGTGTTCCTGCGGCATTCCGGCTGCACGTTCTGCCGCGAGGCTCTGGATGACCTTGCGAAGGTGCGGTCGCCGATTGAAGCCAGCGGCGTGAAGATCGCCCTCGTCCACATGAGTCCCGAGGACGACATCCGTCCCTTTGTCGAGAAGTACCACGTCGCCGACCTCCCCCGCTTCAGCGACCCCCAACGGCAACTCTACACCGAGTTCGACCTCCCGCCCGCTCGACTGACCCAACTGTTCGGTTTCAAGGTCTGGTGGCGCGGCCTGCTGACGGCCTTCCACGCGGGGCACGGGTTCGGTTTCAGTCAGGAGAGCATGTCCCAGATGCCCGGCACGTTTCTGATCGAGAACGGCCAAGTCCTGCGGGCCTTCCGCCACCAGTCCCCCGCCGACCGACCCGACTATGCGGAACTGGCGTGTCCCGTGCCGCCTTCAATGTAGCTACGTTCGCCAGAACGTGGGCGACTTGGAACACGCGCCCGCCCTCTGACGCATCCGGTCATGAGCGACTGGCACCTTGTCAGGACTCCCCTCTCCGCACTACTGGCGATCCCCCTCCGTCTGAATCAACAACAACGCCTGCTCAGCCGCTTGCTTGAGTTCGCCGTCCTGCTCAAAGGCGATTTTCTGCAACTGCGGCACAGCCTCCTGGGCCGAGGGGCCGATCCGTCCGAGGAGCTGGATCACCGGGGTCACGACCTCGGCATCGTCGTCGGTCAGCACAGCGGTCAGCTTGAGGAGTTCGGTACTGGCCTCGGGGCCGAACGAGCCGAGGTTCGCGGCAGCCATTCTTCGTAACTGAGGATCGGAGTCGGCCAGCAGGTCGGTCAGGGTGGCCATGACTTGCGGCTGATGTTCCGGGGATTGCGCGAGGGCCGCCGCAGCGTTGGCTCGGACGAACGAGACCTCATCCGCGAGGCACTTCACGAGGGCCGTTTGCAGGCGGGAGTCTGCGGACCCGTTGAGGGCGCAGACCGTGGCCGCTGTCTCGCGCTCGATCGCAAGCGGAGACTCCAAACCGCCGAGCAGGACCGGGATCGCTCCTGCCCCGAGATCGACGAGCCGCTTCTGAGCGGACTCCCAGGCAGCGGAGTCGCTGCCGGGGGTGATGAGGACGCGGAACGCCTCGCGGGCTACGGCGTCCTCGTACACCTCCATCACATTTTTCGTGTTCGGCAATGGAGATGGGATCTCAGTCCCAGTCGGATAGTACTGGATGTCGTCGCTCAGACTGCTGGGGGATGGCAAAGTCTGGCGACTGTCCTTATCGACCACAGCGGGAACCGACGGTTCAGCCACTTTGGAGACCGGTTCCGACGAGCCGCCCGTACAACCGGCTGCCCCCATCACAAGCCCCAGAGATAACATCCACGTGAATGCCATGCGGACAGATTCAGCAACTCGCCCCATCGCTGGCTGGGGTGGTTCCTGCGCTGCAGCGCTTCTGGAGTTCTGAGGATCAGGGGCGTCCATCCGGGCATCCTGCCGAAATAGAATCACGTCGAACTCTCCTGCGACGGGGAACTGGGGCCGGGGATCGCGGCGACCACGGCGACATCGGGCTTGGCCAGATCGCGCGCGGCGGAGGGCAGCACCATGATCTTCTGCCAGATCTTGCGGGACAGCCCTGAGGTCAAGTCCTCCAGATCGTTGACCGCTGACACGGCTTCGGGGTCTTCGAAGTGCTGAATGTAGAGGGCGGCGATCTTTCCGGATAGAGACAACATCTCGGTGCAGTAGTCCAGGTAGCGGTTCAACTCGAAGGCCGACATCGTCCGCTGCGGCGACGACGCCGTGTCGGGGCCAGGCAGGACCAGCCGGTCGGGATCCTTCGTCAACTGGTGCATGTCGATGATGTGAGCAATCGACCGCAGCTCGTGAATGGCCCGCAGACACCGGCGGCGTTTGACCCGCGATTCCAGCGTGGTCAGGAACAGGACCGTCGCCCCGATGACGAACAGCATCTGGAATCCGGCATCCCCCATCTGCAGCAACTCTTCCAAGCTGATGTGAGAGTCCTCCAGCTTAAACTGCTGATAGATCACTGGAAACAACGACACCACCCCCACCGTGAACAACAACGTCAGGAGCCGCAGGGCGTACATCGGGCGGGCAATTTGGTTCGACCGCACCTGGGCGTGCTTGGCGACCTCCAACAGTGAGGCGCACACCTGATTCAGGTTGGCCTTGGGAAATCGCTCCCGGATACGCCGCGTCAGAACATCGACCGTCTCGATGATCTGGTTGGGGTCGAGTCGCAAATATGAAATGGCCATGAGTCGAGTCTGATGTTGTGTGTCTGATGTCGGGAGCCAGCGCACTGTTTAGCCGCGACGCGAAGTCTTCGAAGCGGAGCGTCCCCCGCCAATGCGCTCCCACCCCCGTGTCATCAGTGAATACGGGTTGTACGTCAAGCGGGATCACGGGAAAAGAGTGCTGTCGGATGGAACTAGCCGCTTCGGGGCGCTGGCCCACCCCGGCTGGACACGCGCCAGGGCTCGCTCCGCTGCGAAGACTTCGCGTCGCGGCGAAACATGCTCGCGATCGGTTTGCGACCGCGTTCCAGCCCGATTACCATGGCCGCTTCCCACTTCCCTGACCCACACACCTTGGAGCCACAGCTCATGGCCGATCAACCGCAACTTCAACCCGGAACCCTCTGTCTGCACGGGGGCCAGGTGCCCGACCCGACGACGAATTCGCGGGCGGTGCCGCTCTATCAGACGACCTCGTATGTCTTCAACAGCACCGATCACGCCGCCAATCTGTTTGGGCTGCGCGAGTTTGGGAACATCTACACGCGGTTGATGAATCCCACGACGGACGTGCTGGAGAAGCGGCTGGCCTTGCTGGAAGGTGGCTCGGGAGCCTTGGCCGTCGCCTCGGGTCAGGCGGCTGAGTCGCTGGCGATCCTCAACATCTGCCAGGCGGGTCAGCACATCGTCTCATCGTCGAGCCTCTACGGCGGCACGTATAACCTGTTCCACTACACCTTCCCCAAGATGGGGATCGACTGCACGTTTGTCGATCAGAGCCGACCCGAGAACTTCAAGAAGGCCATTAAGCCGAACACACGCTGCCTCTATTTGGAGACGATCGGCAACCCGCGCTGCGACATCGCCGACCTCGCCGCCATCGCCCAGATCGCCCACGAAGCCGGAATCCCTCTGATCGTCGACAACACGATGGCCAGCCCCTTCCTCTGCCGACCATTCGACCACGGGGCCGATGTCGTTGTGCATAGTTGCACCAAGTTCATCGGCGGGCACGGCACGTCGATCGGCGGGGCGATCATCGAGAAGGGCGGCTTCCCCTGGAACAACGGCCAGTTCCCCGAGCTAACCGAGCCCGACCCCAGCTACCACGGGATGAGTTTCTACAACACGTTCGGCGGGATGAACATCGCGTACATCCTCAAGATCCGCACCCAACTCCTCCGCGACCTCGGCCCGGCGATCAGCCCGTTCAACGCCTGGATGCTGCTGCAAGGGCTGGAGACGCTGCACCTGCGGATGGAGCGGCACTGCGACAACGCCCTGACCGTCGCGAAGTTCCTGGCCAGCCACAAGAAGGTCAGCTGGGTCGGGTACGCCGGGCTGGAGTCGCACCCCAGCTACGCCCTCGGCAAGAAGTACATGCCGCGCGGCACCGGAGCCGTGTTCGGCTTCGGCATCGCCGGAGCGACGCCGACCCAGCAGACGCAGAACGGCATCAAGCTGATCAACAGCGTGAAGCTCTTCTCGCACCTGGCCAACATCGGCGACAGCAAGTCGCTGATCATTCACCCCAACAGCACGACGCACCAGCAACTGAC